>JBEPVH010000305.1:0-3438 GCA_041691115.1 bacterium
GCGGTACTGGGACGGACTATCGACCTCGACCTGCTCAGCAGCGTCCTGGCCGTCTCGCCCTTGCAGCTTCTTGATCACTTCGAGGAGGGCGTGCGAGTGCTATTCCTCGAAGAACGAGCCGCCGAACTTGTGTTCCGCCACGAACTGGTTCGCGAGGCCCTGGCCCACGGCACCAGTGGGGCCCGACAGGCGCTACTGCATCGGCAGGCCGGTCGTGTTCTGGCCGCGCGTCCGCATGCCGATCCCCTGGACATCGCCTTCCACAGCAGACTGGGCGGCGACAGCGAGATGGCGGCCACAGCGATGCTCGCCGCCGCCCGCACAGCCATCGCGCGTCACGCTCACGCGGATGCCGAGAGTCGTATTCGCGTCGCCATGGAGTTGCACACCTCAGCTGCCGCACACATCCAGCATGGTCTGGTGCTGCTGCTCATGGGAAGGTTCACCGACGCTGCTGTCGCCGCCGAAGCTGCCATCGCCATCAAGCCCTCCGCCGCCGCGTACGAGGTTGCCGCGGCGGCCGCGTATTACTCACGCAATGCACGTCGCGCCGCGGAACTGGCGGAAAAGGGTGTTGCGCTCGCGCCGAAACCCGTCGAAGCTCTGGGCTGCCTCGTTGCCGCGGGACGGGCATACCACGCGCTGGGTGACACCCGGTCTGCCAACGAAAGGTTGGAACGCGCCGCTCTATGTGCCGCCGAGGCATCGCTCGCCGGCCCCGGTGGCGTGCTCGGCCTGTTGCGGGTACATCAAGGGCGTGTCGACGAGGCGGTCGAGCTTCTCGCCACGACCGATCAGGCGACACCACGGCATCAGCCGCTCGCCGTCTTCACACCGCTCCACGGCCGCTTCATCTCGGCATACGCACTGGCCACATCTGGCCATGCGGGCGACGCCTTGGCGCGCCTCGATCGTGCCGAATCCGACGCGCGGCGCTACAGCATCGAGCGTTATGTCGGACTAGCGGACAACTGGCGTGGCTGGATTCTTCGGCAGCTTGGTTTCATCGAGGAGGCCGATGCCTGCAACGTGCGCTCTCGCGAGTGGGCACGGGACGTCGCCTACATGGAAGCGCACGTGTACGCGATCCTCGACCTCGCCGACGGGCGACTTGCCGTGACCGACCTCGCCGCTGCCGCGGACCTCATCGCCCAAGCGCAGTCTCTGCTCAGCGAGGAATACTCGTATGTGTGGCGCAACCGCTTGCGCGCAGATCTGCTGCAGGCACGACTCGCACTGGCCACCGGCGCCCACGCGGAATCCCTCAACCATTCGTCGCGCGTTCTGCACGATGCTGAGCACTACGGAGCGCCGCGGTACACGGCACAGGCACGCATGGTTCAGATCTGTGCTCGCGCCGCGTCGGCGCTGCCCGTCGATGACACCGAGATCGCTGCGACGGTGAAACAGATGGAGAGTGTCGCCGGGTTGGAGGCGTGGTGGCTAACCGGACAGGTTGCCGCCGCGACCGGGTCAGCGCACTGGCTCACTGAGGCCCACAGGCTGGCGGCGCGGCTCGAGGCGCACGCCGGTGACCGCGCCGCAAGGTTCCGCGAGCACGCTCAGGCGCGGCTGGACAGCATGAGTACCGCCGGCCGCAGCGGCTGAGGATCGGGCAGCGCGGCAACTGCGGCGGCGATGAGTTCGTCGCGGCGCTCAATGCTCAGGGTGCGCATGAACGCGCTGAGGTGAGCCATCCCCAATCGCCAGTGAACAAGGTCGCGTGCGCTGTCGATCCCAACATCAAAGGTGCACTCGGTAACCGACACGTCCCCGAGACCCGCGGCGGTTGCGACGGCACGTAACCGATCAGCAGTCCCCAGGAGAGGCTCGATATCGCGCTTGAGGTGGACATACCACGGCGGCGGTTCGAATCCGAAATTCTTAGCAACAGTCTCGACAGCGTCCTTGGCCGCGTGAGGCGGCTGCTGGATTGCGAACACCGACGCCAGCACCGGCGCTCCGCGCCGCGACACGCGCCGAATCTCGCGCATCGCGGCCTCGGGAGTGGCCACGTGGTTCAGAGAGAACGCCGCCACCACTGCCCCGAATGTCTCGTCGACGAATGGCATCGCGTTGATATCGGCGACAAGCGCCGGCGGGCGGTTCGCCCTATCGTGATTGAGCATGTCGGCTTCGTTGTCGATGGCGATGACTTTGGCCCCCGCAGCGACGAGCGCCTTCGACGCCGCTCCGGTCCCAGCACCGCAATCGAGTGCGACGAGGCCGGCGAGCGGCACGTCCGCCGTCGCCACCAGTTCCGCCGCGAGCTTGTCGTACATGCGCGCCGGACCACCTTCCCACGCCTCGCCGCCACCGGCATAGGCGCCACGCATGGCGGCGGCGATCGAGTCCGTGTCAGGCATTGGCGAGGGCTGCCTCTTCCATTTCGGCCATCAGTCCTGCCGGCCAGCGACCGCCGCAGAACGCAACATCGCGAATGATGAGGCCATCGCGCACCGTGAGGATGTGAGCCTGGTGGCAGCTGTGCGGGACGCCGTTCTCCTCCCAGAAGAGCACGAACTCGACGAGTTCGCCATCGCCGATGGGCGTCCGCTTGATCTCCTCGAACCGCCCCAGATCGGCGAACCAATTCGACAGATCGTTCTCGACGTTGGTGCCACCACGGGTGGTCCAGCGCCAGTTGGGGACGGTGGCATCGAGTTCGGCGTCGGCCGCGAAGGCTCCGGCCTGCGGGATCGACGCAGATTCGATGGCGGAGAGGAAACGATCGATGGGGTTACTCATGGTGGTCGCTCCGTGATGTCTTGGTTCGACACCACGAGATTCGCAGCGGCACCCTGCAGAGGGTTTGCAGTCCACCTGCAATCTCCGTGCAATGGCGGGTCCCCAGAGTGCGGTTCATTCACCAACCCAGGGAGGACCCTCACATGGCAATCGCCGAACGCAAGCATCTCAACAGCCCCGATGAGACCAGAACATTCCCACGCGGCAAGGTCGACCTCATCACCATCGGCGACGGCACGGTCGGGCGCCTGACCCTCGAGCCGGGCTGGCGCTGGTCCACCGACGTGAAGCCCGCCGCTGGAACCGACCTGTGCGAGGCCCCTCACTTCCAGTACCACGTGTCGGGCGTGCTCCACGTGGTCATGGCCGATGGCACCGAGTTCGACGCCTACCCCGGCGAGGTCACAGCCCTCCCCTCGGGGCACGACGCCTGGGTCGTCGGCAACGAGCCGGTCGTCGTCGTCGACTTCCACGGGGCGAGCAACTACGCCCAGTCGTGATCGAAGCCTGGGTCGCCGGCCGGGTGCCGGCGGCCCAGGAGGCTCGATCGACCACCGGGGCGGCCCGGTCCGGGCGGCAAGATGAACCGGCCCCGGTTCGTCACGGTTACCTCTGCGTCACCGATCAGCAAGGAAGCCCGACCTAGCATCGTCCGTGTGAGAACGCGTCCCCGGTGGGCTGTGGCGTGTT
>JBEPVH010000306.1:0-3418 GCA_041691115.1 bacterium
GTCGCCAGCTTCTCGATGCGGCTGCGCGGCGTTGCGTAGCCGCGCAATGCTGCGAGCCTGCGCCATGCGCGGACGTCGTCAGGCGTGAATGCATCCATGTAGATGAGGAACGACACCCACGCGGCGACGGCCATGATCGCAGCGGCGCAATACGGCAGACCGGCGGAGAGATTAGACACCCAGTCGCTCCTGCTGTTCGGCCAGCTTGCGCAAGTCCCAGCGGGTCCAGTTGCCGATGCGGACGATGACGCCGAGGATGCCGACGAGGCCCGCGAAGATCAGCAAAACGAACGCCAGAACGGCGTTGCCCATCGCTGTTTGATAGTACGCGCTGAACAACTCAACGCGGACGACGACCATGAACATGAAGATCATCAAGCCCGACATGGCCATGGTCACTGCGCGCTGCTGCGTCAGGGTGATCATCGCCTCTTCCTGAACAGCGAGTTGGGCTTCGCCGACGGGAAGAAGAATCTCGTCGATAGCCTCGATGAGCGCGTCGAGGCTGCGGCTTCTCGCCCAGATGAGAACGCCGCAGGCATATTCGACAACCGGCGAACGCGAGCGACGTCCGCAGTCAACGATGTTCTGGACGATGGAACCGCCGCGTGCCAGCGGCGTCAGCACGTATTCGAGTTCCTTGCCGGGGTTGCGGCCGATCTCCTGGAGGGCTGTGTCGAGCGACTGGTTCGACACCGACATGCGATCGCGCAGGTCGCGCAGCCGCTCCAAGAAGGCACGTTCCATCTTTAGCTTGCGCGATGCGGCGCGGCCGGCGAGGAGGAACGATGACGTCAGCCATCCCGCGACGGGACCGCAGATCAGGAGCAGCGTGATGTGCGACGTGACACCAACATAGACGCCGGCTGCAGCGCAGACGATGCGCACTGCAAGCCAGCGGCGCCACGGCCAGCCAAGCGCGGCCGCCATGTCCTTCTGGCGTTCCAGCATGGGATAGGTGCGCTCACGCTTTGTGGTCGCCTCTGCCTTGCGCTCCCAGTCCCACAGCGCCACGGCGCCGCCGAGGCCACACATCAGCGCGAGGATCATCCCCGCGAGCATGAGCGTCGGGAACTGGCTGGAGGTGAGCGCGATCATGGCATTGGAATCTCATCTGTCCAGAGGAAGGGCCGGATGCGCGGACCGATGCGGGTGAGGTTGCCGATCTTGTCGGTCATCCGCTCCCAGCCACCGGCGTCGGTCTGCTTGTAGATCCACTTGTGGTTACCACCGCGCTCGACGGCAAGGATGCCGGTGAGACGACGTTTGCCTTCCTGGTTGGCGACGTGCACCACGACGTGAATCGCCTGCTCGACAACACGCTTGGCCATCTTCTCGTTGCCCGAGAAGCGGCGGTTTTCCATGACGTACTGCATCGCCTGGTCGATGGCGAGTTCCGCATCCTCAGCATGGATGGTGGTCATCGAACCATCGTGGCCTGTCATCAGCGCCTTACAGACGGCAGCCATCTCCTCACCGCGGGACTCTCCCAAGATGATGCGATCAGGCTGGAAACGCAGGGCGTGTCTGACGAGCTCGAACATCGACACGTGCTGGCCTTCGGCGTCGGCACGAATGGACGGAATCGTTGACACGGCTGACGTCAGAGAGTGCCATGGCTTGCCGTCACCGCGGTCCTGGTCGAGGTGCAACTCGGCACCGTCTTCCACGACGACGATGTGGTCGGAGTCCGAGGCCATGCCTGCCAGCACGCGCAACAGCGTTGTCTTTCCGGTGCATGTACCACCGGCGATCATGATGTTGGCGCGACCCTTGACGAGTGCCTCAATCAACTTGGCGGCGCCGTCGGGCATGACGTGGCTGGCGACATAGTCCTCAAGGCCGCGAACCTTGGAACGCGATGGCACACGGACCGAAGCCTTGATGCCCGCCTGTCCGGAGACGGCAGGCTTCTTGGCGACACAGAGACGGATGACCGAGCCGACGTTGGCTTCAGCAATCGGCATGGCGTCGGTGATGGACTGGTCGCCGGTCACGCCGCGGAGACGGATGACCTTTCTGAAGAACTCGACGCACTCATCGTCGTTGTGGAACGGTGAGTTGCCGATGAGCGACAGCTTGCGGCCGACAGTGGACACCAGCCAGTGGTCCGACCCCAGGCATGTGATGTTCTCGAGGTCGGCGCCGTAGATGAGCAGCGAGAGCGGGTACAGGTGCGACGCCAGGATCACAGCGTTGCGCTTGGCAACCTCGCGGTACTGCGCGTTGGTAGCAAGTTCGGAAACCACCGACAGCGGCAGACCGGAGTTCTGCGGCGACTCGATGGCTCGCGTGATGATCCGATTCACGTCTTCGAAGAGACGCTCCTCGTGGGCCACCGATGCCGGCTCACCGCCGCGCAGCTGGACCACCTTGTTGGCAAGGATCTGCGCGACTTCCCGTTCCTCGGCCGGAATCGACGGCCAGGGAGAGGTAGGTACCGCGTCGGGATCAGGGGCGGACAGTTGGCGGGCTGGTGCGGGCGCGGTACTCATAAGCCGAGGTCCTTGTCAATTCCGGCGAGCGTCATGGGGATTCCGCTGTCTCCCATGCGGGCAGCCTTGCGCTCGTCCCAGGCCCAGATGTCTCGCACCGGGAGGTCGGGGAGTTCACGCTCGATGCTTTCGATGATGTCTTTCTTCATCGCTCGGCTGCGCTGATGGCAGATAACGATTTCGCCATGGGGCGGCCGCGCCACGCGCAGCACATTGATGGTACGCGCGATCAGCGACGGATCATCCCTGATTACTATGAAAGCCCTGTGAAAAACTGCACAGATCGCCTCGGCCGCTGCGCGGGGTGAGCGCAGGCCCGGATGGGCAAGCGGATGACCGAGGTCGGCGATGACCAGATCGTATTCAAGACCCTCGAATGCGGGCTGCAATTTGCGCAGTGATTCGGAGATCTCAAAGCCGTAGCTGCTGCGCAATCCGGGGACCACGCTCATGTTCTGCCGTTGCGGAACCGTTACAGCCTGCTCCTCCAACTCGTGCGCCATGGCGGGGCGGTCACCGAAACAGTTGCCGATATTTCTGTCGTCGTGCTTGAGGTAAAGGATGTCCGCGACAGTCCCTCCCTCCATGTCGAGGTCGACGAGGAGGGTCTTGCGCCGCTCGGCCAGAGTCCACGCCAGAGAGGTGGCCCAGTACGAAGAGGTCTGCCCGGCGCGCGTCGTGTAGACGGCGACGAGGGTACTCATGACGGACTCGGCGACGGGCTGGTTGTGGATCCACCGCCACCCGATGCGCCCGACGACTGCGCCAGGAACTGGATGACCTGATCAATGTTGAGGAAGGGCAGCGTGTTGACGGGCGGGCCGTTCGGCACTTTGACCACCCACAGCGCGACAGACGGATCGGCCGCGATGGCCACACACGCCGACGTCAACCTCAGTGGAATGAGGACGGTTAATGCCGCG
>JBEPVH010000307.1:0-3409 GCA_041691115.1 bacterium
GGACTGCATCGCCCGGTTTGGCGCCCGCTGCAGCACCGATGGCATCCAGCTCCTGCGGCGTGAAGAACTTGGCGATGGAACCCTGCCAGCCGTCGGCGGCATTCCACAGGTAGGCGAGCCCCTTGGCGCGCATGCCCTTGGCGACGTCGGTCAGTTCACCCTCGATTTCCGAGCGGTTCATGTCCTGGCCACCCTCGACGCAGATGCCCTTGACCACTCCGCCCTTGGCGACGACCTCGGCGAACACCCGGAAGCCGCAGGTGCGCGCGATGTCGGTGAGGTCAACGAGCTCAAGTCCGAAACGGGTGTCGGGCTTGTCGACGCCGTAGCGGCGCATCGAATCGGTGTACGACAGACGCGGGAACGGTGCCGTCATGGTGCCGCGGAACTCCGCCTTGGTCCAGGCGTACGCCAGCGTCTGCTCGAGGGCGTCGAAAACGTCCTCCTCGTCGACGAAGCTCATCTCGACGTCAAGCTGCGTGAACTCCGGCTGGCGGTCGGCGCGCAGATCCTCGTCGCGCATGCAGCGCGCAATCTGGAAGTACCTGTCAAGGCCGGCAACCATGCACAGCTGCTTGTACAGCTGCGGCGACTGCGGCAGCGCGTAGAAGCTGCCGGGGAAGATGCGGCTCGGCACCAGATAGTCGCGCGCACCCTCGGGTGTGGCGCGAACCATCATCGGCGTCTCGATCTCAATGAAACCAAGGTCAACCATCTTCTCGCGCAGTGCGTTGATGAAGATGGCGCGGGCGCGCAGATTACGCTGCAGCTTTTCGCGGCGCAGGTCGAGGTAGCGGTACTGCAGACGCAGCTTCTCGTCGACCTCACTGTCCTCGTTGATGGGGAACGGCGGCGTCTTGGCCTGCGACAACACTTCACATGTTGTGGCGTGCAGTTCCACCTCACCCGTACCCAGCTTGGGATTCACATTCTTCTCGCCGCGCGGCCGCAGTTCACCCTCGATTCGCACCACCCATTCAAGGCGGACGTTCTGCATGGCCTGGTGCGCCTGGGGTGCTGTCTCAGGGTTGATGACCACCTGGACGATTCCCGACGTGTCGCGCACGTCAAGGAAAATGAGACCGCCGTGGTCGCGGCGCCTGTCGACCCATCCGTAGACCGTCAGCGTTTGGCCCGCACCTGCGGCGCGGGGCTCACCACAGCGGGTGCGCTGCGTGGTCATAGGTCGATCCTCCCGTCGTTGTGAAATGCATTGGCCTCAGCCAGCGCATCCTCGATCTTGCCGAGCGGCACGCGCTCCTGCTGCCGCTTCTCAAGGTTGCGAACCTGGGCGACACCGTCGCGTACCTCGTCGTCTCCGATGATCACCATGATGGTGGCGCCGATCCTGTCCGCATTACGGATCTTTTTGTCGAGACGTCTCTCCGAGTCGTCGAGCACAACGCGGTGCCCCGTGCCTCGCAAACGGCGCGCCACATCAGCAGCAGCGGCCACGGCGGCGACACCTATCGATGAGACCACGACCTCGGCGTCGGGCTGGCCGCCCGGGAGCGCGTCTGAATCCTCAAGCACGAGAAGGCAGCGCTCGACACCGATGGCATAGCCGACTCCCGGGGTCGCGGGAAAGCCCAGCACTTCAGCGAGACCGTCGTAACGGCCACCACCACCCAGTGCGTTCTGCGCTCCCTGCAGTGAGGTGTGCCAGAACTCGAACGCTGTGTGCGCGTAGTAGTCGAGGCCGCGAACCAGCCGGGGGTTGAGAGTGAACGGAATCTCTGCATCGGTGAGGCGCCGCTGCACCTCGGCGAAGTAGTCCGTGCTCTCGGGCGACAGACTGTCGGTGAGTTGCGGAGCTCCGGCGACCGCTTCCGCATCCGTCTTGCAATCAAGCAGACGCAGTGGGTTGATCTCCAGGCGACGACGGCAGTCCTCACACAACGATTCGGCCATCGGGGTGAAGTAGGCGATCAGGGCTGCACGATAGGTCGTGCGATCGTCGAGACTGCCCAACGTGTTCAGTTGCAGGCTCACTCCGCTCATGCCGAGCGACTGAAAGAAACGCCAGCCGATCTCGATGACCTCGGAGTCGAGGGAGGGCGCGCGTTCGCCGATGGTTTCGATTCCCACCTGGTTGAACTGCCGGCGTCTCCCCTTCTGAGGCTTGTCATGCCGGAACATCGGTCCGGCGTAGTGCACGCGGACGGGATGCCGGTCCTGGTCAAGGTGGTTGCTGAGTACGGCGCGTAGCGTCGCCGGAGTCCCTTCGGGCCTCAGCGTCAGGCGTGTCGAACCACCCTTCTCATCGTGCATCTCAAAGGAGTACATCTCCTTGTCCACAACGTCGGTACCGGCGCCGATGCCGCGCTCGAACATCGCCGTGTCCTCGAACACGGGCGTCTGGATGGGGCGGTATCCATGGGCCTGGGCCACGCGTGCGTGGTTCTTGAGGACCCAGTTCCACTGGGGCATCTGTACCGGCAGGATGTCGTCGGTGCCCTGAGGCTTCTGGATCGGAGGCATGAGCGGCGAGTCTACCCGGGCGCCGCGATCGCGGCGGTCAGATCAGATTCCGGCCGTTGCCACCTGCCCTCCGCTGATGACTCCACCGCCCGTGGTCGCCGCCGCCGTCATGGCCCCGTAGGCCTGGCGAACAGCTTCGTGGGCCGTGATCTGCCCTTTGATGGGCACCCAGCCGATCGAGACGGTGATCGAGAGGGGGCCTGCCGATGTCGCCATCGACTGGCGCATTGAGGTGGCGATCCGGCTTGCCACCGCCGTGTGGTCGGCCCAGTCGCCGCCCACGAGGACCACAACAAACTCCTCTCCGGCACAGCGGCCACAGAGGTCGCCGGCTCGCAACTGGGTATCGAGACGCCGTCCGGTCTCGGCCAGCACCTCGGCGGCCACGCCATCGCCATAGAAGTCGGCGATGCCCTCGTAGCCGTCGATCTCTGCCATCAGGACCCCGATCGGCGGCCGAACGTCGCCGCGCACCTCCAGCATGGCGTCGAGGCGCTCTTCCAGCGCCCTTCGCTTGAGCACCCCGGTCAGCGGATCAAAGGTTGCGCGGCGTTCCGGCCCAGCGGGCCTCATTCCTCGTAGCACTTGACGTCCTCCCGGCGTGTGTGTGGATTCCAGCGTGACAAGCCGTACCGCACCCGGCAAGGGGGTCAGCCGAAGTCGCGGGCCACGGTGTGCACGTCGCGAACGCTCTCGAGGCGCTCCAGCAGACGGCTCAGTTGGGTGAGGTTCTGGATTTCGACGATCGTGGAGATCACGGCCGTCTTGTCGTCGTAGACCTGCACATCGGCGCCGGAGAGGTTGATCTTGGATTCGGCGATGACGGCGGCGATATCGCGGAGCAGGCCCGTGCGGTCCCAAGCCTCGATCTTGATGTTCACCGGGTAGACCTGACGGGTGCCCATCTCCCACTCGACTTCGACGAGGC
>JBEPVH010000308.1:0-3391 GCA_041691115.1 bacterium
CTCCACCCCTCGGGAATCGTGAACTGAATCGTGCCACCGGCACCGACGACGGTTGTGGATGGATGGGCATGCAGCCACGCCAGACCGCTGCCCGCCGCGAGGCACGCAACGAGCGTTCCGGCGGCAAACGATCGCCATCTCACGACTCGAAGGACGCCGCGGCCGCCCGACTGGTTTACACGTAAACCAGAACGGTCGCAAAGGTGTCTGATGTGGTCATGCGACGCTGGGTTTTCGCCGTTCTCGTGCTCGTCCTCGCCAGCATGGGGGCGTTTGGCTTTTTCATGCTGCGCCCCTCGGATCCCGTGACTGTCAGGGCGCCCAGCGGCCTCTTTGAGTTCACCGTTCCGGCCGGATGGCACGAGGCGCCCCAACCAACGTCGGTATTCTCGCGAGGGTGGAACGACGTCGTCGTCCGTGACCGCGACGACAGGGCCGATCGCCTGGAGATCCGGATCGGCAGCACGCCCCTTGGCATTTCGTGCAGCGGTCCCCAGGGGTACCAGCGGCCCCAGCCCAACGCCTCAATGGTGGTCGCAGGTGAGGAGCACCCCGCTCGTCAGGAATCGTCAGCGGGAAGGACGACGCTCTTCATCGACGAATGCGTGGCGCCGTTCGTCCACGTCTTCGCAGACCACCGCCAGGTCGCGCTCAACATCGCCTTTACCGCGCCGTCCGAGGAGTTCGACGAAAACCGAACGTCATTGGACGAACTGCTGGCATCGTGGCGATGGCTGGCCTAGCAATCACCTGCGGCAGCGGAGATGCGCGGCTGAATGACACCCAACGCCGACAACGGCACATGTCAGGATTGCCGCCATATGGATATCAGACGACTCGGCCCCGGTGACGAAGCGGCCCTGGAGCAGGTTGGCCCCTGCTTCGACCACCCCGTCCTGAGCACTGCCGCCACACGCTTCCTCGAAGCCGAGAACCATCACATCTTCGTGGCATACGAGGGCGAGGCCGTCGCCGGCTTCGTGACGGGGGTGGAGATGACCCATCCCGACAAGGGCACCGAGATGTTCCTCTATGAACTGGGGGTCGAACCGCCCTTTCGCGGCAAGGGTGTCGCCACGGCACTCGTCAGAGCGCTCGCCGACCTCGCCCGCGCGCGGGATTGCTATGGCATGTGGGTTCTGACCGACGACGACAATCACGCGGCGCTGGGCGCCTACGGTTCAGCCGGAGGCACGCGGGAGGGAGCCTCAGTGCTGATGTCGTGGAAGTTTGATGGCACAGACGCCACATCGGTGATCCAGCAAGATCCGAGATAACAGAATCATGGAACGAACAAGCCACGCCGGCGCCTCTGAAAGCACTCTGGCCAACCTGTCACGAAGCGGCCGTGGATTCGCCCCTGGCCACGGGCTACGATCACCCTTATGGACGTCCGACGGATGACCCGCCGCTTTCTGAACCGCGACCACCGAAAGGACCCAGGGGCTGATGCGGTCGCTCGTCTGCGCGGCGCGGCGGCGCTGACGGAGGCGGATGCGGATGTGGGTGCCGCCGAGGCTCTGGCGAGCGTAAGGCACAACCGCCCCTCTTTCCCGCAGAGCTGACGGCGATGCCGGAAACACCCGAGCGCCGGCGCGTCGCGCGCCTCACACCAGCAATCAAGACAAAGATCCTCACGTTCCCCGAATATTCCATGGGCGCCCACAGGGTGGATCTGGTGCTCCGCGATGGAAGCGTCGTGCGCGATGTGATGGTGGCATGGGGTGACACCGTGGTCCGAACCGGCGACCACACCTTCGATCCCGCCGACGTTGTTGATGCCACGGATCAGGAGCGAAGAGGATGAAGCGCGGCATCCTCTTCCTTGCTTGTGGTGTGCTCCTTGCTGAGTTTCCGTTAGCTGTTATCGCCTTCAGCAACTTAGGCGCCATCCTGTGGGACCAAGTGCCGTTCGCGCTCGGCTTCTCATTGATCGTCTGCGCCGTCATCCTCAAGGGGGGAACGGTGGGCGTATTGGCGGCGATTCTTGTGCTTGCGCTTTCCATCGTGGCTGGCTACATCGGTGACCCGTACTGGTTCCGGTCACCAGGATTCTGGTTTAGCGACGTGCCGAAGGTTGTCGCGGTGGCACTCTTGCTGAGTTCGCTGCTTATTGATGATCCCCGCCATGCCGTGTCGTAACCAGCCGTCCGACGCCCTGCCGTACAAGGATTGCTGATGATCGCGGGATATCTGACGTGTCTCGGTCCAGACCATCATGGGACCGACTGGATATCGCTCGGTTTGTGGACGGCGGGTCTCGCCGTGATTGCGGTGGGAAGCTGGTTCGAGATGCGTTCGCGTGGCTACAACCCATGGATGCTGCCGTGCTTTGCCGCGCTGCTTTGGGCCTTTGCAATGGCTGACCAGTTCACTCATAAATGCTGAGATTGGCGAGGGGCGACCGGACGGTAAAGATGAACGGGGCAATGACTGAGGCACCGCATGACTGACACTGCAATCACCGGCGTATCGGCGCACCTGGCCGCAGACGGCGATATCGAGATTGTTGCCACAGGCCACGGCGTGTCTCTGCTCGCAGACGCCATCGCAACCGGCCCCAGCCTCTGGAGGTTCGACGAGGCGAGCGGCTATTCAGGCGATGGCACACCGCTGGTTCTGCTTGACATCGCTGAAGGCACCGATCGAATCAAATTCGCGGTTGATGGCGGATCGCTGATGCTGACTGGCGACAGCACAGCCCTCGACAACCTGGCCCGCAGCATCCGTCCCAAATCCGAATGGGCGAAGCAGACCGGAGGAGTGGCGCCCCACATGCACCTTGAATACTTCCCGGACCACCCGTTGCTGGCAGCGGACTCGATTCCCGTTGTATTGACCGCCACTACGGCGTTGCCGAATGACTGACGATGACCGTTCCCTTGCGGACCTCGAGCGCGACGCACGCAACGACGACCTGGACGCCGCAATGACCATTGCTGCACGTGATCCAGCACTCGCGCAGCTCATCCTGAGCGACTGCTACGACCCAGAAGAACCCGAGGTTCGGCGAGCGATGGCTGAGGTGGCGCAGCGGGTGGGGGAGTCGGGCCGCGCCGCCGCCGCGTATGAAAGTCTCGTCCACGACCATCCCGACTACACCGATGCCTACGTCGACTACGCCATCTTCCTCAAGGAGTCTGGCGACATGGCCAACGCGAGGGAGATGATCACGCAGGCAATTACGCGGGGCGATGTCGCGGCCCATTACACCCTTGGACGGATAGAGATGGAAGAGGGGAATACGTCCGAGGCGATCGAGGCGTACACCCTCGCAGCCGGTGCCGGCAGTCGCGATGCCATGTTCAACTTGGGGAACGCCTACGAACTCAAGGGCGACTTTGACGTCGCAGTGGAATGGTTCGACCGCGCAGGCGCCGACGGCGATGGG
>JBEPVH010000309.1:0-3384 GCA_041691115.1 bacterium
AGACAGGCTTGACGATGTCGCTCGCGGCGAATCGTTGACCATTACGAAGCATGGACGACCGGTTGCGCGCCTCATCCCGGTCGACGCCGCGAATAGCCCCAGTGTGAATGAAGTGATTGCGGGCATTCGGCGCGCTCGCAAAGGGGTGACGCTCGGTGTGCCTCTGCGCGATCTGATTGAGGAAGGGCGTCGCTAGATGTTTGTGCTCGATGCGTCAGTGACTCTCGCGTGGTACTTCGCCGATGAAGCGAGTGCCGCCAGCGACAAAGCACTGGATTTGCTCACTACCGAGACAGCCATCGCCCCCGCGATCTGGGCCTACGAAGTCGGCAACGTGCTGACGCTCGCCCAGCGTCGAGGACGGATGTCCGAGGCGCTCGTGCGAGGCAGTCTGGCTTCCCTTCGATCGCTCCCCATTGAGGTTGAGGCGGTTGATCGCGACTTGGCGTTCGGTGACGTGCTCTCACTCGCGAGGGAGCACGGACTGACGGCTTACGATGCCTCCTACCTGGAGATCGCACAACGTCGCGGTCTGCCGCTGGCAACCGTCGACGCACGCTTGCGCGCCGCAGCCACAGCGAGTGGGACGTCGCTGCTCAGTCCTTGACGGCTGTACACCGTAACGCCAGCGGTGAGACAGGTCTGGGTCGCTGGCACGACGACGTTCAGCAGATGTTGATTTCTTCCACTGGGAATCGGGCTAACCAGGCCATATCGAGACGTCGCGACTGTCCGTGTGCTGTCCGCGATCCTCTGAGACAGTGATTTCAAGCGCAGGGGGGCTTTCGCGTGCTTCGAGGACCCCTGACATGGCTTTCATCGGCACATTGGTTCGTGGCTTTCTTGCCGCGTGCCGCGCACTGGCAACTCGTGCCGGTTGGCGCCGCCGTGAGGCCCCCTACGATCCGTGGAAGGGTGTCATCACCTACGAGATCATGATCAAGCTGCCGGCGCCGTATGACGACCGCACGCCCACCGCAGCTGCCGACGAGACCGAGACTGTCATGGGCGGCGGCAAGGTGTACAGCGGATTCCACGCGGGTGTGGGCATCCAGTAGCGCGAGCTACTGACAGGCGCCGCGCGCCGACTCCTGTATTTCGGCCCAGAGATCTGTGTCGGCTGCCCATGCGGCGAGCCACGATTCCAGTGAGCGTCCCTGGTCACGGAATACCTGTGTGCCGAGCCACGGGCCACCGGCTTCATGTTCGTTGGGGTCGAAGATGACGATCTTGCCGTCCGCTGTTGTGCAATCCACGCAGGAGTAGACGGCGCATCCCCATCCCGCAATGACCAGCAGTCCTTCCGGCCACGACCACAGCGCGTCGTCGTCGTCCGGGCGCCGCCAGCGCTCGTAGATGTCGTCGATGGTTTCGCCGAGGTCGTCGCGCGCACCGCCGGGCCCTGCACCTATGAGGCCGTAGCCGGGGCCGACACCGCCGTTAGCAAGCTCGCTGTACACGCGGCGCAGCAGCGGTGGCAGCGCGAATCCCAGACGTGTCTCCGCCGTCTCAAGGTCATCGTCAGTTGCAGGAGGTGCAACGCCGCTCAGCAGCTCACTCTCCATGTCGGTGGCGCGTCCGTCGGCGAAGCGCTGCTGCATGGCAGCAAGGACATCTGTCACTTCGCTGTGCTGGGCTTCTCGACCAACGTTGCCTGCAACGTCAACACTTGGCCGTCGCGCTTGACACTGAAGGTGACCGAATCGCCGACATGCTTGGTCTGCATGACACCGCCCAGCGTCCGGCCGTTGTCCAGGGTCACGCCGTCAACGGACACGATGATGTCGCCAACCTTCAGACCCGCCGCTGACGCCGGTGTGTTTGCGTTCACCGCCGACACGAGGACGCCGGCGCCGTTGAAACCCTTACCGGCCGCCACGGCATCGATGGGGGAGAGGTAGGCAACACCCAGGAACGGATGCTGCACCTTGTTTCCGGCGATCAGATCCTCGGCGACATGGCGGGCCAGGTCTGCCGGAATCGAGAATCCGATGTTGCTGGCAACGGCGACGTTGACCCCCACGACACTGCCGTCGCCGTCGGCGAGCGGACCTCCGGAGTTACCGGGGTTGATCGAAGCATCCGTCTGCATCACATCCTGCAGCGTCTCCGACGCGCCGCCGGAGACGTCGCCCGCCGAGATGGTGCGATGCAACGCAGACACGACTCCTGTCGTGACTGAGCCGTCGTTGCCGAGCGGGCTGCCGATTGCGATGACCTGCTGCCCTACCTTGAGGTTGGCGGAACTGCCGAACGTCGCCCGTGGCAACCCGGCATCAGGGACGGAGATGACTGCGAGGTCGTCGAGCGGGTCGGTTCCCACCAGCGTTGCGGTGAACGACGCGCCCGACGGCATGACCACATGCAATTCCTTGGCGCTATTGACGACGTGGTTGTTGGTCAGCAGATAACTGACGTTCGATGCCCCGGCGAAAACGAATGCCGAACCCAACGACGCGTGCGAACCCTCGCCCAGGTTGACCACGGTGCCGACAGCGGGACCAAGCTGCGCCGCCACCTTGATCACCCTGTCGGAATCCACTCCGGAAACCGGCGACGTGCTGACCTGGACCTCGGCCGTACCGGGAGTACGGAAGTGGACGAAGGTAGCTGTCACCAGGCTGCCGATCAGGGCGCCAAGGAGGACCAGGGCAATCGTGCCGCGGCCTCTGCCGCGGGGCTCAGGCGCGTCGGCTTCCTCGAGGCCCCGCGCATAGCGCGGCTGTCCCAGCCATCCTGTGGGAACAGGCGATGGGGGACCGGCAGGGACTTCAGACAACGACTATCCTCACGGGCACGCTGCTGCTGGCGAAAAGCCGCACCAGATTATCCCGAGGAGACGATGGCACGTCCGGCACGGATTCCGATGTGGCGCGGCTAACCTGCGCTCTCGGTCCCGACAACGCAGGCACGGTGGTTCTCGGTGCGCTGCGATCCGCCGAGGAGTCCATTGACGCCACGGTGTACGAAATCGGGGCCTCGTATCAGTGGGCCTTCACGGAAGCCGTCCGTAAGGGTGTTGCCGTTCGCGTCGTTGTCGACCCACGAAGTGAGGAGGCCATGCGCCAGCGTGCCGCCGAGCTCTCGGCACACGGTGTCGATTGCCGTCTTCTGGCGCAGCCCGGCTCCAGGGCCCACGCCAAGCTCATCGTTATTGACAAGGCCCGTGTCGCCGTCGGCTCCGGCAATCTCAACACTCACGATCTGCCGTTCCGCGATCGCGATGGTGGCCGCGCCGGTACCCGCGAATGGTGGTTGGTCGCCGATGACGTACCGACGCTGGCCAAGGCGGCACGAGCACATGTCATGCGCAACTGGCGCGCCGCCGTCCCCGCATTGGCTGTGGCCGGCGACACGCCCTTCGCACAGAACGGCCCGCCGCTC
>JBEPVH010000310.1:0-3383 GCA_041691115.1 bacterium
TCGAGGATCTCGCCCCGCACCACCAATGCGACACCGTCGGCGCCGGCGATTCCCAGATCGCGTGCCTTGGCGAACACTCCAGTGGCCGGCCCCATCGCCTCGCAGGCGATCTGCACCTGGTCGGCCATCCACGACCTGACCATGTTCTGTTCAATCTCCTGGACACCCAGCACATCGGCATTCAGAGCCGACACGCCCTGCGCGAAGCGCGCGTTGGACGCGAACCCCCGGCGCTGCCGGGCGTGCTGAATGTTCCAAGTGGCCGCTCGCATCACATCATTCTTGCCGTGATCCCGGGACACCACAGGGACAATCAATCGGCAGGATGAGGGATGAAACCGATGTAGTCGCATCCCGGGGGCATGGTCACGTTCTGCATAGCCCCCGCCGTATTGACGATCGCGAGCTTATGGAAGTTCGCCACCACGGCACGACCGTCCGGCAGGAACGGAGCGGGCTCCGAGTTCTGCGTCACGGTGACGAAGGTCATGGCGCCGCCACTAAGGGTGCCTGAGAAGAGCTTGAAGTTGACGGGGTAGTTGCCGGGATTGTGGACGGCGGCCTTGATGAGGATGTGGGCGCCGTCGGCTGAAATGGAACCGCCGCCGATGCCGTCCGGGCCGGCGCCGGGTACCGTCCATGAGACGGTGGTGCCGTTGGCGCGGTAGAGCTTGACGGCATTGCCCTCAGTGCACAGTTGTGAGCCGTCGTCGGCCACGTCCTCGAGGAAACATGCGGGGCCGCGCGTCCGTGCATACGCTCCGGACGGCGGCCGCATGGTCCACACCTCGGATCCTGACGCAAAGATGTTGTCGGCTCCGTAGCGTGCCACTGAGAGATAGAGGACCCCGTTGCGAACAGCCACCGGCTCGACGTAGTGGGTCTCGGTGCCACTTGTCAGCGTGGTCAGGAGCGTCACGCCCTTCGCGGGAGTTCCCATGTAGATCTTGGTGGTGTCAAAGCCGCCGCCCACCCCTTCGTCGCCGCCCCAGAACCAACTCTTCCCGTCGGCGGCGAAGACCGGGTCGTGTCCGGGTGCGAACGCCTCGGACGAGAGCTTGTTGCCGCTCGTGCCATAAAAACTGATGGTCGAGCCTGTGATCGCGTAGAGGTGGTGCGGACCTGCGCGGAAGCCTTGGACGTTTGCCGGCAGATGGGCACGCACGGTCCCCGCTCCGTCGACGAGGTACTCGGATCCGTCGTTGCTGCCAACCAGGAAGAGCGGAGGCGCAGGTGCCGGCGTAGCCGTCGGGGTTGACGACGGGCTGGAGGTGGCTCCGGCTGAACTGGTGGCGGCAGCCGAAGACTCACCCGATTGGGTGGGGGTCGCCGAGCCGCATGCCGCTGTTGCTACCCCTGCGAGAACCGCGATCAGGACTGCGGATCGGGATCTCATGGTGGGCAACCTCACGTGGTGGGCGATGGAATACGAACGATATCCGCGGCTGAGGGGTTACGGGGCGGCGGTGCTCCCGTATCCGAGGCGTAAGGTAGGGCGCCCGCCGAGGGATTCACGACAGGAGACGATCTATGCCCGCAACATCCGTAGAACTCGATACCGCGCCGAAGCTTCAGGGCTATGCGCACCCCGAGCGCCTTGTCACCACCGAGTGGCTGGCCGCCCACCTCGACGATCCCCGCATCGTCATCGCCGAGTCCGACGAGGACGTCCTCCTCTATGACACCGGCCATATCCCCGGCGCCGTCAAGCTCGACTGGCATGCCGACCTCAACGACCCGCTCGTCCGCGACTACGTCGACGGCAAGCGCTTCGCCGAGGTGATGGCGTCGCGCGGCATCTCCCGCGACACCACCGTCGTCCTGTACGGCGACAACAACAACTGGTGGTCGGCGTACGCCTTCTGGGTGCTCTCGCTGTTCGGCCATCCCGACGTCCGCCTCGTTGATGGCGGCCGCGCCAAGTGGGCTGCTGAGGGCCGCGACCTGGTCAAGGACCGTGTCGAGCGTCCCCGCGCCGATTACCCCGTTGTCGAGCGCAACGACACAGTTCTCCGCGCCTTCCGCGACGACGTCCTGCGTCACATCGAGAAGAGCGGCAAGCTGATCGATGTGCGTTCGCCGGGTGAGTTCGAGGGCACGCTGCTTCACATGCCCGAGTACCCCCAGGAAGGTGCGCTGCGTGGTGGACACATCCCCACAGCGGTGAGCAAGCCCTGGAAGAATGCCGCCAACGACGACGCCACGTTCAAGACTGCTGATGAGCTTCGCGCCATCTATGTCAACGAGCTGGGTCTTGCCGTCAGCGACAACGTGATCGCGTACTGCCGCATCGGTGAGCGCTCGAGCCACACCTGGTTCGTGCTGACCCACCTGCTCGGCTTCGAGAACGTGCGCAACTACGACGGTAGCTGGGTCGAGTGGGGCAACGCGGTTCGCGTTCCCATCGAGCGCCCGGGCGCCAACTAACAAGCAACGGATATCGCCGTGAGTGATCTCCCGGCGTTGCCGGGCCGTCTCGCCGAGGTGGTCGAGGAATTCGCCTCGACCCCTCGGGAGATGCGCCTGGAATTACTTCTCGAGTATTCCGAGAAGGTGCCGCCGCTCCCCGAATCGCTGGCGGGCGACAGGACTCAGTTGGAGCGAGTCGTCGAGTGTCAGACACCGTTCTTCGTTGCAGTCGACGTCGACAGCGACGACACAGTGCACATCCATTTCGATGCACCACCCGAAGCCCCCACCGTCCGTGGATTCGCCGGCATTCTCGTCGAGGGGCTGGACGGCGTCTCCGTCAAGGAGCTTCTGGAGACGCCCCTGGACATCTCGTCTCGGCTCGGGCTCGGTGAACTCGTCTCACCGATGCGGCTGTCGGGGATGAGCGGCATCATGCGGCGTATGAAGCGGCTCGCCACCGAGGCAGCCTCGAAGAACTGACCCCGACCGCGGCATTGTCCCCGCGTTGTCCGCCTGCGGACGGGGTCAAATCGCGATCATTGGTCCCCGCAATGATTGCTGATCCCAGCTACGACCTCATCATCTTCGACATTGACGGGACGCTCGTCACCACCGCCTCGGGACAGACCTTCCGGGAGCGGGCGAGTGACTGGATGTGGATGCCCGGACGTCTCGACACCCTGCGCTCGCTCTACGCCTCCGGTGTCCATCTGGCGATCGCCACAAACCAGGGTGCCGTCGCCTTCGGCAAGATGGAAGAGGCCGATATTCGCGCCGAGATCGAACTCATGGTCGAGGCCATCACCTTCGGTCTCAACGGTCATCCCATCACCGTCGGCATGGCCTGCGGCCATCCCCGGGCGACGATTCCCAAGTACCGCAGCAGCGATGACATGCGCAAGCCAGGCGGCGGCATGCTCCGCGACGCCATGGCCAAGGCAGGAACCACGCCTGAGCGCACTCTCATGGTC
>JBEPVH010000311.1:0-3378 GCA_041691115.1 bacterium
CCTCAAGACGATGGCCAACCACGAGGATTACAATGCCGCGCTCATTGCTGCGGGAGCGACCTTCTTTCTTACGAGGAGCTACCGCGAGCCCACGCCGTACGACCTTGCAGGCGCCGCGCTTGCTGCGGGGGCCATCGTGGGGGCCTGCCTCATGCGGCAATGGGGTGGCCGAGCACCATGGGCGGTTCTGTGCAACCGCGCCACCCGTCACGTCGGCAAGGTGTCGTACTCGTTCTTCCTTTTCCACTACGGCGTGCTGTTGAAGCTGGACAGCTGGATCGGAACGTCGCTCTCCGCATCACGGCACTTCGCCCTAACGGAGATCGGGGGCATCGCCATCACCCTGGCGCTGGCGACACTGAGCTACCACTTCATCGAGGCTCCGTTCATGCGGCGAGGGCGGCGGTCGCGGCATCGTCTGGAGCTTCGCGGCCGGGTGGTATCGTCGCGCGGTGCTGTGCAGCCGAGCCCGGAGATGTCCGAGGCCGTGACGCAGCGCGAGGGGGGACGACCGTGATTCCTGCAGAGACTGTCACCGGAGCCGCCGTCGTGGCCCAGGGCCGGCCTGACGTTGTCGCGCGCGTCATGCTCAAAGAGATCCGTAGCGTCAATCCCGGGTCGGTGAATATCAATTGGGATGCTGCCACGGGCATCATCTCGATCGGTCAGGCCCACGCTGCCTCGATCAGCATCTCGCTTCAGGCGGCACCCGGCGGCAACACCACTGTCGTCGTCTCGTCGACGGTTCCGGCAATGCCCGGTTCGATGCCGGCGGCGGACCTCGCGGCGTGGCGTGAGGAACTGGTCGATATGCTCACCGAGATGGCTGAGGACGTCGCTGTCAAGGCTCTGGAAGCCGCCAACCCGGGGCCGTCCCTCTCCTAGAAACGGCCCGGCGGTCACATATCCCGCCACCTCTGCAACGACCTCGTTCCGACGGTCGAAGGCGCCCAGTGTGGGCGCGATACTTCACCGGGCTTGCCGGTCAAATGAAGTCAAGAGAGGTGTCCTAATGAGTTCCGAATCGTCCCGCCGCGCGGATGCGTCGACCCTCACTGACGGCGAGCTCCACCTTCTTGCCGAGCGCCATCCCGAGCTATCGGGGCATTCGGTCGGAGTGACGCTGGGCTCCCGCGATGAGAAGTCGGTAAAGCTCATCGAGGCGCTGGCCACGGCCCTGGGAACGGGTTCCAAGATCAAGGCCTCGCACTTCGGTATCGCCGTCCTCTCCAAGGGGGAGCGCGTACTTCTGGCAGAGCGCCGGCCGCAATTCGAGAGCCATGGATTTGACGTCGTTGCAGCCACCTCGGATTCCGACGTTGCTCGCGTTCTCGACGCGCTTGTCGACCTCTTCTCGGACGAAGAGAAGACCGAGCGCGCCTCTGCTGCCAAGGGCGGCATCAAGGAAGCTCCCAAGTCGATTGCCAAGGACGTTCCTAAGGACATCGTCAAGGACCCCCTCAAGGACATCCCCAAAGAAGCCCTCAAGGAGCCGGTGGCGGTCGAAGAGAAGCCGTCAGGAGACCGTGCGCCCTGGGCAGCAGCACTACCCGATTCCAACGGGCGGTAGTGGTTCACCACAGCTAACATCCGGCGGGTGAATTCCCGCCCCGGCGTCGCCGTCCCGCTCGGTGTCATCTCGCGGCGTGAACTCCTCACGCTGGCCGGTGCCACCGGGCTGGGGCTGGTGGCAGTGGCCTGCGGCAGTACCTCGATTTCGCCGTCAGCGCTTGCCACCACCAGCGGCGCGACAGCAGCGCCATCGGGACAACCCGTGGCCGGCTGCATCCTCACTCCTGAGTTGGATGAGGGGCCGTACTACCTTGACGGTGAGGCCACGCGGCGCAATATCACCGACGGGCATCCCGGTTCGCCGCTGGCACTGACGATCAGCGTGGTCGCGGCCAGAGGCTGCGCCCCGGTCGCAGGCGCCTCCGTCGAGGTATGGCACGCCGATGCGGCCGGCGACTATTCCGGCTTCGGCAACGGGTCAAGCAGCCGCACATTCTTGCGCGGAGTGCAGGTCACCGATGCCGCTGGGCTCGTCACCTTCGACACCATCTATCCCGGGTGGTATCCGGGACGTGCGGTGCACATTCACATCAAGGTGCGCAACGGCGGATCAACCGTGCACACCGGCCAGTTGTTCTTTCTCGATACCGCCAACGCCACCGCGTTTGCCAATCCGGCATATTCGGCGCGGGGCGACAAGTGGGTGCACAACGGCGATGACGGCATCTACACACAGGGTGGATCCTCAACGATCGTTGAGATCAAGGGAACCGCGTCGGCGTATACCGGCGCCGTCACCGTGGGTATCGCGTGACGGCTGCTGTGGCAACGCTGGATGACGCGCGACGTCTCGCCGACGAACTCCTGCTTCCTGCCGCGCTGGCAGTCGATGCCGGCGGTACTGATGTCAGTGACTCTTTGGACGCACTCGCCGACGCGGGTTTCTACGGGATCTCTACGCGGCAAGGGGAGAGCACTCTTGATGTCGTTGAGACTCTCGCGTCCGGTTGTCTGACCACCACGTTCGTCTGGGTGCAGCACCTCGGCGTCGCCCGTGCGGTCGAGGGTTCAGCGACGCCGGATATGGCGTCATGGGTGCCGCGGCTTGCTTCTGGCGACCTCCGCGCCGGGGTCTCCATGGCCGGGCTGCTCCCCGGAGATCCGGTGCTTCGCGCACATCAGGAATCGGCTGAGTGGCGCATCACCGGAACTGCACCGTGGGTTACCGGGTGGGGCCACATCGGCATTGTCCATGTGGCAGCGCGTACGCCTGAGAACGAGGTGGTCTGGCTGCTCGTTGACGCTCGTGAACAAACTGATCTGACGGCGGAACCGGTTCGCATGGTGGCGCTCCGCGGATCACGCACGGTGTCTCTGCGTTTTGATGACGTCGTCGTCGACGCAACGCGGATGACATCGGTTGAATCGGAATCGGCGTGGCAGGTCCCTAATAACCGTCCGCTGCGCACACATACAGCGATGGCGCTGGGCGTCGCGTCGCGAGCTGCCACCCTGATGGAGAGCACCCATTTCGTGGATGAGTGCGACGCGCTGCGCACAGCACTTCGAACCGCCGATGACACGACCATTGCAACGGTGCGCGGTGACGCGTCGTTTCTTGCGCTGCGTGCCACTGCTGCGCTGATGGTGGAGTCCGGAGCACGCTCGTTGACGCTGGATCATCATGCGCAGAGGCTGGCGCGCGAAGCTCTCTTTCTACTGGTGTTCGGAGGCCGTCCCGCCGTGCGCGAGCGCCTAGCCGAACGTCTCGCCAAACCCTAGAGGTCGAGCGACACCGACGGGCGACGGGCCATCACGGGCACTGCGACGTGTCGCTGCGGTGCCATGGGTCGCTGGATACGAGCT
>JBEPVH010000312.1:0-3363 GCA_041691115.1 bacterium
AGGACGCCGTCCTCGTGGTCTCCCGCGTAGCGCCGCAGTTGTTGCAGTTACTGCTGGAGCAGGAGGTTCCCGAGATCATCTCGGGGCAGGTGGTCGTCCAGGGAATCGTCCGTGAGGCGGGCCGCCGCAGCAAGGTGGCCGTCAGTGCCCCTCGCGGTGACGTCGATCCGCGTGGCGCTTGCATCGGCCCACGGGGCGTGCGCCACCGGGCTCTGACCCAAGAACTCGGCGACGAGCAGGTCCAGATCGTCCTCTGGTCGGCAGACACCGCCGAGTACATCGGTCATGCGCTGGCACCCGCCACGGTGACGGGCGTGGAGCTCGACGAAGAGACGCGGACCGCTCACGTGACCTGCGACCCGGACCAGCTGTCGCTGGCCATCGGCAAGGGCGGGGAGAATGCCCGCCTGGTCGCGCGCCTGACCGGCTGGCGCATCGATATCGCTGCACCCCGTACTCCGTGAGCCATATCCCGGTCCGGACCTGTGCCGGCTGCCGCAGTCGGCGCGATCGCCCCGATCTGCTCCGCGTCGCCGTCGTTGACGGGGTCGCCACTCTCGATCTGCGCGGCATATTCGGCGGCCGCGGCGCCTACCTCTGCGCCGCTACGGCCGAATCCTGCCTCGAAAAGGCGGCTCGGAACCGGGGTCTGGCGCGCACCCTGCGTGCCTCTCATGGTGTAATCGACAATTCCGGGATCCGTGCGTCCATCGTCGGGCGCCTGGGAAACCCGGTTATCACCCCACCGATCACCCCTGCCGAGGAGACACCACCATCGCCACCACGGTGAAGAAGCTGACACTGCCCGCCGCCATCACGGTCAAGGAACTTTCGGAGCGCCTGTCGCAGACGGGTCCCGCGGTCATCAAATACCTGATGGGGAACGGGGTCATGGCGACCCTCAACGAGACGGTCGACTACGACACCGCGGCTCTCGTGGCAGATCACTTCGGATTCGAGGCCGAAAGCGAGGATGCCGTTGCGGCGACGTCCGAGGACGGCGTACGACGCCGCCATCCGCTCCTCGACCTCACCGACGCGGACCAGAGCAAGCTGGCCAGCCGCGCGCCTGTGGTGACCGTGCTGGGTCACGTCGACCACGGCAAGACATCGCTTCTCGACGCCATCCGCAAGACCAAGGTCGCAGCGGGAGAGGCCGGCGGTATCACCCAGGTGATCCGCGCCCACCAGGTCGAGAGCAACGGCAGACCGATCACCTTCATCGACACCCCGGGTCACGCGGCGTTCACCGAGATGCGCCGCCGTGGAGCCGATGTCACCGACATCGCCATCCTCGTGGTCGCCGCGGACGACGGCATCATGCCGCAGACCGAAGAGGCCATCCAGCATGCCCGCGCGGCCGGCGTGCCGATCATCGTTGCGATGAACAAGATCGACAAGGAAGGCGCCGACCCCGATCGCGTTCTTGGCCAGCTGGCTGAGCATGGTCTCAACCCTGTCGAGTGGGGCGGCGACGTCGAAGTCGTGCGCACCTCGGCCAAGAAGGGCGAGGGCATCGACACACTTCTCGAAACAGTTCTGCTGGTATCGGCTGCCGACGTCGAGCCCAAGGCCAACTCCGACGGTCCTGCCGTCGGTGTCGTCGTCGAGTCCAACCTTGATGCCAAGCGCGGTGGCGTCGTCGCCACGGTGCTCGTCCTCAACGGCACCCTCCATGTCGGTGACGCCGTTGTCGTCGGCACGGTGTTCGGTCGCGTCCGCGCACTGTTCAACGACCTCGGACAGCGCGTCAAGGATGCCGGCCCGTCGGTCCCCGTCCTGATCACCGGTCTCAACGGTGTCGTCGGGCCAGGTGAAATCCTCCAGAAGATGGCGACAGAGCGCGAGGCACGCGCTCTCGCCGAGCAGAAGCAACTTCTCGAGAAGCAGCGCTCGGTCACACCGACGCGACGCATCACGCTCGCCGACCTCGCATCCCACCTCGCCGAAGGCGAGATGAAGTCGCTCAACCTTGTCATCAAGGCCGAGGCCAACGGCTCGCTCGAGGCGCTGCGCGGCCAGATCCAGCAGATCGAGGACCCGACGGTTCGCATCAAGATCGTCGGCGAGGGCGTCGGCGCTGTTGGTGAGGCCGACGTCAACCTTGCAGCCGTCACCGACTCGATCGTCATCGGATTCAACGTCCGCCCCGACGACCGCGCTCGCGTGGCAGCCGATGACCAGGGTGTTGACGTGCGTTTCTACGACGTCGTCTACCAGGTCACCGACGACATCGAGAAGGCGATCAAGGGCCTCTACGAGCCCACCTTCCACGAAGTCTTCCAGGGCCGCGCCGAGGTTCGCAAGATCTACGAGGTCGATGGCAAGGCTGCCATTGCAGGTTCGAACGTGCTCGAAGGCAAGTTCACCCGCAATGCCATCTGCCGCGTCCTGCGCGATGGCAAGGAAATCCACAAGAGCAAGATCTCGGCACTCAAGCGATTCAAGGACGACGTCCGCGAAGTGGCCAAGGGCTACGACTGCGGTGTCACCCTCGAAGACTTCACCGAGTTTGCAGAAGGCGACCTGCTCGAAGCGTTCGTCGTCGAGCAGCAAAACCTCTAAACCTAGGTTGTCCAGTGAGATCGCAACGCGGCGCCCGCGGACTGACGCAGGGCGTACCCGTATCCCAAGGTGGCAGACCACCGCGGCTTGAGCGCGTCTCCAAGCAACTGCGCGAGGAGATCTCCCTGCTCATGGTTCGCGAGATGAAGGATCCACGCGTGCGCCTGGCGTCCATCTCCGAGGTGCGTTGCTCGCCGGACCTGCGCAATGCGCGCGTCATGGTGTCGGCCATCGGTGATGACAAGGAACGTCGCGCTGTGGTGACGGCACTGCGCCATGCCGAGGGCTACCTGCGAACGCAGATCGGCGGTCGTCTGGAGAATCTCAAGGGCGTGCCGCGGTTGCGCTTCGAGCTCGACGAGTCCATCGCCTACTCGGTGCACATCTCCGCAATGCTGCGCGAGATGGACCCCGGTGCTGCGGCCGAAGCGACGACTGCCGACGTGGCTGCAACGGAAACACCCGTGGAGCCTGCCGAATGAGCATGAGTACATCTGCCTGGTCGCGCGTTGACGATGTCGTCGGCGACATCCGCAGCATCATCGAAGGTGCCGAGACCATCGCCTGTCTGGCGCACAAGGATGCTGACGCCGATTCGCTCGGCTCGGCACTGGGATTCGCGCTGGCGCTTCGGGAGATGGGCAAGACCGTGCATTGCGTCGTCCCCGAACCCATGCCGCTGATGCTGACGCACCTTCCCGGCTTTGACTCGGTATCAACAGCCGATCCCGGTCCTGTCGACGCTGTCTTCACGTTCGACTGCGCCACGCTGCCGAGATTCGGCGAGAAGCGTGTCCT
>JBEPVH010000313.1:0-3363 GCA_041691115.1 bacterium
CCGATCACGGCGATGCGAGCGGCGTGGGTTCCGTTCTCCGAAAGCACGCCGCTGCGGAGCAGCCCGGCCAGTCCGATCAGAATCAGGACGAAACTAACGAGCATCAATGCGTGGGCCACGACCCATGTCGAACTGCCGAGCATCCCCGCCGTCGCCAGCACGAACGACAGCGACGTGTCCGGTGCCGGATGCAGCGAGCCGCCCGCCATGAGAAACACCGCGGCTGCGATAAGGAAGCCGCGCCACTTCACCGCGTCACTTCCCGATGGGGTGCCAGACGGTCTTCATCTCCATCAGCGAGATGATCGCCTCGAGGCTCTGGGCATCGTCACCGCTGACCACACGCTTCACGGAATCGGCTGCGAGTTCCTGCGCCTGTGCCACTTCGGCGTCGGTGCAGCCACCCACGTCGAGGGCGTTGACGTCCATATGGCCTGCGAGCCACGGCAGCAGTTCACGGCGCTGTCCGGAGATGAGGTTGACGACGCCACCGGGAACATCCGACGTGGCCAGAACCTCACCCAGCACGAGACCGGGCAGGGGAAAGTCCTCGGAGAGCAGCGCCACAACCGTATTGCCGCTGCAGATGGCAGGAGCGAGGTGACGCACCAGGCCAAGCAGGGCAGGCGTCTCCGGCACGACGGCGCCGACGACGCCGGTGGGCTCGGGAATCGTGAACGTGAAGTACGGGCCGCTCACAGGATTCACGGTGCCGACGACGGCATGCAGTTTGTCGCACCATCCGGCGTACCAGATGAACGTCTCGATGGAGGCGGCGACTTCGCGTCGTGCTGCCGGAGTTGAACCGAGCAACGCCACGAACTCGCTGCGACGTGCGTCGAGCATCTCGGCGATGCGGTAGAGGATCTGGCCCCGGTTGTACGCGGTGAGGTCGCTCCATTTGGGGAACGCGGCGCGTGCTGCGGTGACGGCGTCACGCACGTCCTTGCGCGAGCCGCGGGGAACGTTCACGCTGCCGTCGGCGATCTGGTAGGCGCGGCCCGACTCGGTGCGCACAAATTTGCCTCCGACGTACATCTTGTAGGTCTTGCGCACGTCACTCCAGGGAGCGCGGCGGGATGCGGGGGTTGCGACGGTGCGAGGCATCAGTGCACCTCCACGTAGGCACGGAGGCCATGCAGACCACCCTCGCGGCCGAATCCGGATTCGCGGTAGCCGCCAAACGGTGCTGCCGGGTCGAAGCGGTTGTAGGTGTTGGCCCACACGACTCCGGCTTCCATCTTGTCTGCCATCCAGAGGATGCGCGATCCCTTCTCGGTCCACACGCCTGCCGACAGACCGTAGGGAGTGTTGTTGGCGCGGCTCACGGCCTCCTCGGGAGTCCGGAACGTCATCACGGAGAGGACCGGGCCGAAGATCTCTTCGCGCGCGATGCGATGCGACTGCGAGACCTCGGTGAAGACCGTTGGCGCAAACCAGAAGCCACGATCGGGGAGTTCGCACGCGGGCTGGAAGATCTCGGCCCCCTCGGCGACACCCGCGTCGACGAGCTCACGGATTCGCGCCAGTTGAGCGGCGGAGTTGATGGCGCCGATGTCGGTGTTCTTGTCCAGCGGATCACCCACGCGCAGGGTCGCCATGCGCTGACGGAGCTTGGCCAGCAGCGGCTCAGCAATCGACTCCTGCACCAGCAGCCGGCTGCCGGCGCAGCACACATGACCCTGGTTGAAGAAGATGCCGTTGATGATGCCTTCGACCGCCTGGTCCATCGGCGCGTCATCAAAGATGATGTTGGCCGCCTTGCCGCCGAGTTCCAGGGTGAGGCGCTTCTTGGTTCCGGCAATCGAGCGCTGGATAGCCTTGCCGACATCGGTCGATCCCGTGAACGCGATCTTGTTGACGTCGGGATGGTCGACAAGGGCAGCGCCCGTGGCACCGGCACCGGTGACGATGTTGACGACGCCGGGTGGCAGATCGGCCTGCTGGCAGATCTGCGCAAACAGCAGTGCTGTCAGCGGCGTGGTCTCGGCGGGCTTGAGAACAACGGTATTGCCACATGCCAGGGCCGGCGCGATCTTCCACGCCAGCATGAGCAGCGGGAAGTTCCATGGAATGATCTGGCCGCAGACGCCGACGGGGGAGACCTTGCGGTTGGGGAACGCCCACTCCAGCTTGTCCGCCCAGCCCGCGTGATAGTGGAAGTGCGCTGCCACCAACGGGATGTCGACGTCGCGCGCTTCCTTGATCGGCTTACCGCCGTTCATGGACTCGACGATTGCCAGTTCGCGTGCGCGCTCCTGGATGATTCGCGAAATCCGGAAGAGGTAACGGGCGCGGGCTGAGCCGGGGAGCTTGGACCACGACGCGAAGGCGCGGCGTGCTGCCTGCACGGCGCGATCCACATCCTCGGCACCGGCTTCGGCGATCTGAGCCAGCACTGCCTCGGTGGCAGGGTTGATGGTGGTGTATTGCGTGCCGCCGCGGGGCTGCGAGAACTCACCGTCGATGAACAGTCCGTAGGCGTCGGCGATACGGATGTGATCCGTCGATTCCGGCGCCGGTGCGTAATCGAATCCGGTTGTTGTCCGCTTCTTGGCGGGAACCGCGGCGTCGTCAGCGTTGCTGACGGTGCTCACTCCGGGGATTTCAGTGACGGCCATCTCAGGCCTCCGTGAAGTATTCGGCGGACGAGTAGGCGCCGGTGCGCTGCATGGCGATCTGCATCAGCACATCGTTGAGAAGCGACGAGGCGCCGAGGCGGAATCGGTCGGGTGTCAGCCAGTCGGCGCCGAGGGTTTCGTTGACCAGCACCAGGTAGGCGATCGCCTGCTTGGCTGTCTTGATGCCGCCAGCGGGCTTCATGCCGATCACGGTTCCCGTCTGCTCGTGGAAGTCGCGGATTGCTTCGAGCATCACGAGGGTCACGGGCAGCGTCGCAGCGGGATTCACCTTGCCTGTCGATGTCTTGATGAAGTCGGCTCCCGCGTGCATCGCCAGATGCGATGCGCGGCGCACAGCGTCGTAGCTGCCCAGTTCGCCGGTCTCGAGGATCACCTTGAGGTGTGCTGTGCCGCACGCCTCCTTGATGGCGACGATCTCGTCGAACACCTTTTGGTAGTCGCCCGACAGGAAGGCGCCACGGTCGATGACCATGTCGACCTCGTCGGCTCCGGCAGCGACTGCAGCGCGGGTCTCCGCTGTCTTGATCTCGATGAACGACTGCCCCGAGGGGAATGCCGTTGCCACCGATGCGACGTGAACCGCATCGCCGACGAGGTCGCGCACCTCGGCGACGCGCGCCGGGTAGACGCAGACGGCTGCCACCGAGGGGATCGAGGGATCGGTGGAATCCGGGCGCAGGGCCTTGGCACAGAGGTGACGGATGCGGCCGGGGGTGTCAGC
>JBEPVH010000314.1:0-3362 GCA_041691115.1 bacterium
CCGGCGGTCTGCTCAACGCCCGCACGCCGTCAGCGGAGGCGGTCACAGCCCTACAGAGCAATGCGAGCCAGTACACCTGGGTCGCGGCAGCCATCGGCGCCAACAACGCAGCCGGCTACCAACTCGCCGCCGAAGAGCCAGTGATGGCGATCGGCGGATTCAACGGCACTGATCCGACGCCGACTCTCGCTGAGTTCCAGGCGATCGTCGCCTCGGGACAGGTGCATTACTTCATCGCCGGTGGCGGCCTCGGTGGCGGCCCCAACACCAACAGCAAGGGATCGACGTCGGCCCAGATCTCGCAGTGGGTGCAGAGCACGTTCACCCCGGTGACCATCGGCAACACGACGCTGTACGACCTGACGACGGCGAAGTAGTGCGGCGGTAGAGTGGGTGGCCATGCATGACGTGGTCCACCCCCTCACCCCCGACCGTGGCTGAACCCAAGCGCATCCTCATAGCCGGTGATACGCACGGCAACACGTCGTGGTGGTTAGACCACGTCATTCCGCAGGCTAAGAAGTTCGACTGCGACGGCATCCTCCAGCTTGGTGATTTCGGTGTCTGGCCCGGAGCCGGTGGCGTGCGCTACCTCGATGCTCTCGACGGTGCTCTGACCGAGGCGGGCCTCTGGTGCTGGTTCATCGATGGCAACCACGAGGATTTCGAGCAACTGCTGGCCATCCCCGTTGCAGACCACGGACGCCGCGTCGTCCGCGACACCATCCATCACCTGCCGAGAGGTCATCGCTGGACGTGGGGCGGCCGTACGTTCGTGGCATGTGGTGGCGCTGCGTCAATCGACAAGGACTTCCGAAAGGAAGGCGTCAACTGGTGGCCGCAGGAACTGACCACTGGCGCTGACGCTGACGCATGCATCGCCGGCGGCTCAGCCGACGTTCTCGTGTCACACGACGCGCCCCTCGATTTCCGTCCCGGCCCGTCCGGCTCCGGACGATCAATGTGGGAACGCATTCCGCAGCGCCTCAAGGACGTCATCATCCAGTCGCGCTCGCATCTGCAATCCGTCGTTGACGGGTGCACACCGCTGTTGGTCCTCCACGGTCACTGGCACAAGACCCACGTCGATGTTGTCGAGCGCAAGGATGGCACCACCTACACGGTGCTTGGCCTCACCTGCGACGAGAAGGCGTCCGGCGACGTCAATGGGCACTGCGCGGTACTCACGATCGACGCCCTCGCTGCCGATCCGGTAACAGCCGTCGAGATCATCGACTAGGCACGTAATGTCCGCGCCGTGTCCGCGTCTCAGGTCTAGGTTGATTTCATGATCACATCGCAAGCTCTCGGATTCGTCGCTGCTTCGATCGGTTCGGTCATGGCGCTCTCGCCGCTGCTTCAAGCGCGGGCGATGCGCCGCACAGGATCGTCGCGGGATGTCTCGCTCGGCGCCCTCTGGATCTTCGTCGTGAACTGCTTCGGCTGGATCGCCTACGGCGTCTCGATCGCCTCGATCCCCGTCGTCTTCCCCAACGTCATCGCCCTGGTCGCCCTAGCAGTCGCCATCTCCGTGGCGGTCCACTTCCGGCGCACCGAGGCTCAGGCTGAAGCCACCGAGCACCGCACCGAACTGAACGCCGCCTCAGCGCACGCCTGATACCCGCCCAGATCTGATCCGGGAGCGGCGCGCCGCCCTGGGGGCGTTGCCGTCAGAATTCCCGGCCAGTGCTCCCCGATCTCCTCGACGTTCTGATTCTTGCGGCCTTCCTCTTCTTCACGTATTCGGGATGGCGCCGCGGGATCACCTGGGTCGGTCCCTCGATCATCGGCCTGGTCCTCGGCGTGGTCGCCGGGGCGCTCCTGGCCACCCCGATCGCGCAGCGGCTGGTGAGCGGCAACCTCCGCCCCACGGTGGCGGCGGGCATCTTCTTCGGCCTCATCCTCTTCATCCAAGGTGTCGGGACCGCGATCGGGTTCCGCTTCCGCCTCAAGTCCATCCGCACCGATTTCGCCGAGTGGGATTCCATCCTTGGAGGCGTCCTGGCCGCCATCGGCGTCCTGGCCTCGGTCTGGTACCTCGGTCTCACCCTCTCGCGCTCGCCATGGACCTGGGTCGACGGCCAGATCGACCGCTCCGTCGTCATCCGCACGCTGGTCACCGTGGCACCCAAGGAGCCGCAGTTCCTGACGACGCTGGAACACACCATCTCCAACACGTCAGTGCCTCAGGTGTTCGTCGGCCTGTCCCCGCTCCTGCCCCAGGTTGACGTTCCCGCCAAGGCGGACACCGCCGGCATTCAGCACGCCGCCAACAACACAGCCCGGATCATCGCGTTCTCCAACAAATGCGGAGGCGCCGAAGCCGGCTCGGGCTGGCCGATGAATCCCAACTACCTCGTCACCAACGCGCATGTCGTGGCGGGCGCCGACAGATTCGAAATCGACACTCCCGACGGCAACCAGCACCGCGAAGCCACCGTCGTGTTCTTTGATCCGCAGGTCGATATCGCCATCCTCCATGTGCCTGACCTGGGAATGACAGCCCTCACGATCCTCGCTGACCCGCCCGAATCACGCACTCCCGGTGCTGTCATCGGCTATCCCAACGGTGGTGACCAGAAAATCTTCCCCGCCGCTGTTCGCGGCCACCAGCAAGCCGTGGGTAAGAACATCTACGGCGATGGCGACGTCACTCGCGACATCATCTTCGTCGCAGGAAACGTCATCCAGGGTGATTCCGGTGGACCTCTCGTCGATAACGACGGACGGGTGATCGGACTCGTTTTCGCGACGTCAACCTCGCGCCCGGGCGAGGAAGGATACGCGCTCTCGATTCCTCAGATAACTCAGGACCTCATCGCCGGTAACCAGAAGACTCAGGCCGTCGACACCGGCAAGTGTCTCCTTAACTAGCCTCGCGCCCAAGCACTCGCAACGTCACAGCCGACGTAGCGAAGGCCAGGACGAGGCCGCCGGCCACATCGGCCAGATAGTGCTGCCGGATCAGGACAGTCGCCGACACGATGAGCACCGTCCAGATCGCCACCGGAATCCCGATGCGCTTATCAACGCGCCACCAGTGAATGGCCGCGATTGTTGAGAGCGATGTATGCAGCGAAGGGAACGCGTTGAACGGTTCGTCGCCCGCGTATACAGTCCGGATCATCCGCGAGAACAGGTCATCGCCCACGACGACAGGGCGCTCCACATAGGACTGCGCCACGATGTAGACGAGATAGCTGATAGCCCACGTCACGATCATCGCGACCGCCGCCGAGCGGAATAGCCGGACCCTGAACGCCAGCAGGAATAGCATCGTGATCGCCACGCACACGTTGAGAGACACATACGGCACGACGAAAACCGGAACAAACGGCAGTTGCTCATCAAGTCCGGAGCGC
>JBEPVH010000315.1:0-3362 GCA_041691115.1 bacterium
TTGCGGCTACGTCAGGCCAGGATGGGATATGTTCGCAGCGTCCTCGACCGCAGCGAGAAGTGCCGCGCCCCACTCGGAGCGGTGAGATGACCGTCGGCGTGCCTCGGACTCGTGTTCACCAATCAGACCAAGGTGTCGAGCGCGACCCCGGTGCCCCTGGATCGCGGCCTTTACGGATCGGCCTTCACGATTTCTCCGGGCATCCTTTTCAGGTGCAGCTGAGCAGACGCCTGGCTTCGCGGGGTCACGAGGTCATCCACTGGCACTGCCCGGCGTTCCTGACCGGCAAGGGCGCGCTGAATCTGGCCGAGGCTGACCCGCGCACCCTGCAGATCGAGCCAATCGAGCTCGAGCGGGGTTTCAGCAAGTACTCGATCCGGCGCCGGATCCAGAACGCGCGGGCGTACGGCGGCGCGATTGCGGCCGCCGTCGCCCGGTCGGCCCCCGACGTGGTCATCTCGAGCAACAACCCCCTGCTCTCGCAGCAGACGCTCCTGCGATCGTGCGAGCGGCTGGGCATCCCGTTCGTCTTCTGGCAGCAGGACATCTACAGCGTGGCGATGACGCGAATCGCGACCGCGCGCTATCCGCTCGTCGGCACCTGGATAGGTCGCTACTTCAGCCACCTGGAAGCAGCGATGCTGAGGCGCAGCGATGCCGTCGTCCCGATCAGCGACGATTTTCTGCCCGCGTTGCGCGCCTGGGGCGTGCAGGCAGACCGGATCACCGTGATTGAGAACTGGGCACCCATCGAGGAGCTGCCCACCGCGCCCCGTGACAACCCCTGGGCCAGGGAGCACGGCCTTGTCGACAGACAGGTCATCCTGTACTCGGGCACCCTGGGACTCAAGCACAACCCGTCGATGCTGGCCGAACTCGCGAACAGGTATCGGAATACCGACGTGGTGGTGGTCGTGATCTCCGAAGGTTTGGGTGCGGATTTTATGCGCCGCGCCGTCCGCGAGAGGGACCTGGACAACCTCATTGTGCTGCCGTTCCAGCCGTTTGATGCGCTGCCGCTGGTTTTCGGCTCTGCCGATATCCTGGTCGCGATTCTTGAAGCAGATGCGGGGATCTACTCGGTGCCCTCCAAGGTGCTGAGCTACCACTGTGCGGGTCGCGCTATCCTGGCCGCTGTCCCTGAGTCGAACCTTGCAGCGCGGATCGTGGAACGGGTGGGCTCGGGGATCGTCGCCGACCCGACGTCTCTGACCAGCGTCGTGACGGCCGCCGGGGATCTCTTGGGGGATCGGGCGATGCGGGACGGCGCGGGAGTCCGGGCGCGCGAGTACGCGGAGGAGGCGTTCGACATCGAAAAGATCACCGATCGCTTTGAGCGGATCATCACCCGAGTGACGTCGGCTCCGGCCACTCGAACACAGTCAGCATAGGGGGAACACGTATGGCTACCAAAGTGCTAGTGACCGGTGCCGGCGGATTCATCGGCGGACATCTTGTACGACGTCTGCTCGAGGATGGGGCGGAGATTCGAGCGGTCGACCTGAAGCCGACGGCCGACTGGTACCAGATTCATGGCGGTGCCGAGAACCTGCAGCTCGACGTGTCCCATCCGGAGGCCTGCCGCGATGCGGTCGGTGGCATGGACGAGGTGTACAGCCTGGCGGCCGACATGGGCGGTATGGGTTTCATCGAAAACAACAAGGCGCTCTGCATGTTGAGCGTTCTGATCAACACGAACACGCTGATCGCCGCGCGGGACGCCAACCTCGGCCGGTACTTCTTCTCGTCGTCAGCATGCGTGTACGCGGCCGACCACCAGACCTCTGCGGATGTCACTGCACTGCGCGAGGAGGACGCGTACCCAGCGATGCCCGAGGATGGCTACGGCTGGGAGAAGCTGTTCAGCGAGCGCATGTGCGCGCACTTTCGTGAGGACTTCGGGTTGGAGACGCGTGTGGCGCGATACCACAACGTGTATGGGCCAGAGGGAACGTACACTGGCGGGCGCGAAAAGGCGCCGGCCGCGGTGTGCCGCAAGGTCATCGCAGCGGAGCTATCGGGATCCGGTGAGATCGAGATCTGGGGCGACGGCGAGCAGACACGCAGCTTCATGTACGTCGATGACTGTGTCGAGGGTACGCTCCGGCTTGCCAGGAGCGAAGTCGTTGAGCCGCTGAACATCGGCAGCTCCGAACTCGTGACGATCAACCAGCTCGTCTCGATCGTGGAAGAGATTGCGGGCGTTTCGCTTGAACGAAAATACAAGCTGGACGCGCCTCAGGGCGTACGTGGTCGCAACAGCGACAACACGAAGGTGCTGGCCCAGCTGGGCTGGGAGCCGTCCACCAAGCTTGCCGACGGCATGGCGAGGACATATGAGTGGATACGTGACCAGATGGTCGCGGGCCGGCCGGTGGCAACTGCTTCGTAGCGGAGGAATGGGTAAGACGGGCCAAGCGCGATGGCGATCCATGGCTTCTTTGAACGCGGCGGTAGCATGACCGGATGCGACCTATTCAGAGGGACAGCGACGCGTCTCATGGCCAGAATCGGCAGGCGAAGTTGACAGACACGATGACGCGGCTTCATTCGTTGCACACCGTTGCAAGCCTCGACGAGGAGATGGGTGGCTCGGTGCGAGCGCCATTGATGCTTGCAGACGCCCTCGTCGCCGCGGGCCACCGTGCGACGGTAGTCGGGACGTATCAGGCGGGTGACGCGATCGAGTATCTTCAAAGGGAGTTTCCCCAAGTCGAATGGAAGGTCTTCCCCCGCACGACTCCAGCGCACTATTTCCGGTCCCCCGACCTGAGACAGTGGCTCATGCGCCACACATGCGACTATGACATCGTCGACGTCCATGGTCTGTTCTCGTTCGTGCCGGTATACAGCACCTGGGCGAGCAGACGTTCGCGTGTGCCGTACGTGCTCCATCCCCACGGGTCACTGGAACCGTTCGACCTCAGGAAGCACGCCAATCTGAAGCGTTTCTACAATCCCTTGATCCTTCGTCCCATACTGAAACATAGCTCCGCCATGATCCTGACCACCGAACTGGAGCAAACGCGCATGCGGCGGTTTGGCGGACGCGAGCCGACAACATACGTAGTTCCACTGCCGGTGCAGGTGGCTCCTACAGGTGAAGGAGACCGGTTCCGGCGCGCCTTTGGCATCCCGGAGTCGGCGCCACTGGTGCTGTTTTTGGGGCGTCTGGATGCAAAGAAGGGACTGCAGTTTCTCATTCCAGCAGTCGCCACCCTTCGCGACGAGAACTCCATAGCCGCGTGGTTCGAGAACGGCCCGGACGAGTGAGCGGATGGATGCCTCGTCGTCCACCACCAGAATCGTTTCCGTCCCGCCCTGATCCATAACATTAGTCGGAGCCTGGTTTAGTACTGCTC
>JBEPVH010000316.1:0-3356 GCA_041691115.1 bacterium
TCGTCGCCAGGTCCTTGACGTATGTCGCGGTCTCGCTCTCGCCGGCCTCGATCTCATGCAGCAGCGCGTCACGCCGCGCCTTCAACTCGGCGTCGGCCTCGATGCGTCGTTTGACCTCGACATAGACGCGCGAGCAGTAGTGGTCGAACGGCTCGCTGTCGTTCTGGGCGATGCCCAGCTCGCGCATGCCGATGACAACGTCGGCGACCTGCACGCCCGTATCGTCGATGTAGTTCTGGACCTCGACCTCGCAGCCGGTGCGGCGCAGGATGCGCGCCACCGAATCGCCGATGCAGGCGTTGCGCAGGTGGCCCACGTGCGCCGCCTTGTTGGGGTTGGTGGCCGTGTGTTCAACGAGGGTCCGCTGTCCCACTCCCAGCCCGGTGGCGAGGGGGACCGACGGGTCCATGGCTGCCGCCGCGTCAAGGACCGTCGGAACCCAGCGGGCATCAGCGAGCCGGGCGTTGACGTAGCCGGGAGGCGACACTGTCCATTCGGCGACCATGTCGGTGGATCCGGCCAGCCTGTCGCGAAGTTCCTCAGCGATGGCCATGGGGGCCTTGCGGAGCACCTTGGCTGCGCGCAGGGCTGCGGGCGACGACCAGTCGCCGAACTCGGGCCTCGCCGAGAGTTCGATGGCGGGATCCACCTCGGCGGCGCCTGCGGCGTCGAGCGCCGCGGCGACGGCTGTACTGACGGCGGCGCGGGCATCCATGTGGCCGCAAAGGGTACAGGGCGGCGCGGACGGGGCCGAAGCAGCGACAATGCGCCGCCGATGGACGTCCGCCACTGCGTGATCCCCGCGGCGGGCTTGGGAACTCGATTCCTGCCCGCCACCAAGGCACTACCCAAGGAACTCCTGCCCGTCCTCGACAGGCCGGTCATCCAATGGGGAGTGGAGGAAGCCGTGGCTGCGGGTGCCTCCGAGATGGTGATGATCATCGCCCAGGGCAAGGAACTGATCCGCGAGCACTTCTCGCATCAGCCCAATCTCGAAGCAGTGCTCGAGGCTCGCGGCAGGACTGCCGACCTCGAGAAGGTCAGGCATTCGTCCGATCTGGCGAACTTCCACTGGGTCATGCAGGACAAGCCGCTGGGGCTCGGTCATGCGGTGCTCTGCGCCGCCGATGTTGTCGGTGATAACCCCTTCCTTTGCCTGCTGCCCGACGACCTGTCGGTGGCCGAGACACCCATCCTCAGCCAGCTCCGCGCCGCTCATGACGAGCTGGGCACCTCCATCCTGGCGCTCATGCGTGTGCCTCGCGACCAGATTTCGCGCTACGGCTGCGCCACCGTTGCCGAGAGCCGCGGCAATCGCCACCGCATCACCAAGCTGGTGGAGAAACCTGCCGCCGCCGACGCCGAGTCCGATCTGGCGGTCATGGGCAGGTACATCCTCATGCCCGGCATCTTCGATGCTCTCCGCGCCACGACTCCCGGTGCCGGTGGGGAGATTCAGTTGACAGACGGCATCGCAGCCCTGCTTGCCGATGGCGAGGTCTGGGGCGTCGAGTTCGAGGGGTCGCTCCTCGATGTGGGCACACCGCGTGGCTGGCTGCAGACCAACATCCGGCTCGCCGCGTCCGACCCCGTGATGCGCGATGCGCTCACTCAGGCAGTTGCATGAGCCCCATCCTGCGCAAGGAATGGGGTGCCGCCCTGTTCGTGATCACCGTTGCCGTCGGCGCCATCGCCGTGGCCATCGCCTTCATCATCGGCGCCGCCCATGGGACGACGGCATCGGCGTTGCCGCCGTGTCCGACGGCCACAGCACGACCAGCCGCCAGCGCCACTGCCACCGCTGCTCCTGTGTCCGGTTCGCCTGCTGCAACACCCAAGCCGACTCCGACGGCCACAGCCACACCAAAACCGACGGCGACTGCAACTCCGACGGCGTCTGCGTCGCCCACCGCAACAGCATCGGCAACGCCGCTGAACATTGCGACTGTCAACTGCCCGACACCGACAGCGCCGACACCCTTACCTACGCCGACGCCGCCGCCAACGGCGGTGCCCACGCCGACCGCAGTACCCACGCCTACGCCAAAGACAACGCCTGCGCCGACGTCAGTGGCGACACCGGTGCCGACCCCGCTGATCCTCATCCCCACGCCCGTCGCTTAAGAACGGCGGCGGCGGCTCAGGCTGTCAGCAGCCTCGATCCGTTGATCGGTGTGATGGCGGTGCGCTGCAGTTCGATGTCGACGACAGGTGGACGGCCTGCATCGAGGACGACGGCAATCCGTTCGGCCAGCTGCAACTGACCGATGCGCACGCAGTCGCGGAGAAAGGTGAAGGCAAGCGGCCTCACAAGATTCCACACGTAACTGCGTCCGGCCTCACCCGGGTCCAGTCCATCGGCAAGGCTTTGGTCGCGAAATGCCATGACGCAGATCTCATCGGTGAGACGCACAGGCTGCGTCCAGGAGTAGGCCTCATCGGCGGCGGAGCTATCGATGATGTTGTCCTTGTCGGCGAAGAGCGACAGGGCATCGAAGAGCCGGGCCATTGGATGAGGTGGTCCTTCGACGATCACCGTGACGTCGCGGAGCCGCTCGTTCCATGCCTGCGCGGGGTAGCGCGCGGAGAAGCCGAGATCATCGACACCGGGGAAGGGAGCCGGCACTTTGATGACGAACTCTTCCATCTCACACCTCCTGCGCGACGTGGGGAAAATCGGGTGTGGTTGTCATCGCTGACGAGAATCCTGGTGCAGCCATTGCTCCTGAAGCAGCCTAGCACAGGTTTTCCATAGCCAAACAACGTTTGTGACGTTGCTACCATGCCGTCGCATGGTGCTCTCTGACCTCCGAGTCCTCGACCTGACGCGGCTTCTGCCCGGCCCTTTCTGCACGCTGATGCTGGCGGACATGGGGGCTGACGTCATCAAGGTGGAGGACCCGGCGCAGGGCGATTACCTGCGCTGGTGGCCGCCCCTGCGCGACGGGCAGTCGGCGATGTTCAGCGCACTTAACCGCAACAAGCGGTCGGTCATTCTCGACCTCAAGGCAGCCGCCGGCCGCGATGCCCTGCTGCGCCTCGCCGCCACAGCCGACGTTGTCGTCGAGAGCTTCCGGCCCGGTGTCATGGATCGCCTGGGCGTCGGCTACTACCAGCTTGCTGCCGTCAATCCCGGTATCGTGCTCTGTTCGATATCCGGTTATGGCCAGGATGGGCCAGAACGGGAGAAGGCAGGGCACGACCTCAACTACATCGGCTTGGCGGGTGCCCTCGATCCGGAGGCGGCACGACTGCCATCTGTGCAGATCGGTGACCTCGGCGGCGGAGCCGCCAACGCGGTCGTCGCAATCCTCGCCGCACTGCACGAGCGCCGCACGTCGGGGCGCGGCCAGCAC
>JBEPVH010000317.1:0-3351 GCA_041691115.1 bacterium
CCCGAGGCACTGGGCGCCATTCGTCTGGCAGCACGCGAGGGGCTCGACAATCTGACCTACGTCGTCAGTTGCAACTTGCAGCGCCTCGACGGTCCCGTGCGCGGCAACGGCAAGATCATCCAAGAGTTGGAGATGATCTTCCGCGGTGCGGGCTGGAACGTCATCAAGGTCGTCTGGGGCCGCGAGTGGGACGAACTCCTGGCACGCGACGTCGACGGCGTTCTGCTCAACCGCATGAACACCACGACCGACGGTGAGTTCCAGAAGTACTCGACCGAGTCGGGCGGCTACATCCGCGAAAAGTTCTTCGGCACCGATCCGCGACTCAAGAAGCTTGTCGAGCATCTCTCCGACGAGCGCCTGCAGAAGCTGCGTCGCGGTGGCCACGACTACCGCAAGCTCTACTCCGCCTACAAGCTGGCGCTCGAGGCCAAGGACGTCCCTACGGTCATCCTGGCGCAGACGGTCAAGGGCTGGGCCCTGGGGCCGTCGTTCGAGGCTCGCAACTCGACTCATCAGATCAAGAAGCTCGGCGAGGCTGAGCTCAAGGCGTTCCGCGACACGCTGGAACTGCCGATCACCGACAAGCAGCTTGCCGATGGGCTGCCGCCGTACTACCACCCCGGCCCCGATTCGGACGAGGTGGAGTATCTGCAGGCACGTCGCCATGAACTCGGCGGCCCATTGCCGGCGCGCGTCATCCGCAACAAGCCGCTCGACATGCCGGATGAGTCGGTGTGGAACGCGGGACGCAACGGCAGCAACGGCCGCAACGCATCAACGACGGCGGCATTCGCCGAGACCATGCGTGCACTGCTCCGCGACAAGTCCATCGGCAAACGAGTGGTCCCGATCATTCCTGACGAGGCACGTACCTTCGGTATGGACGCCCTCTTCAAGGAAGTAAAGATCTACTCGCCCGTTGGCCAGTTGTACGAGCCCGTCGACAGCAACATGATCCTGTCGTACCAGGAGGCCGTCGACGGCCAGGTCCTCGAGGAGGGCATCACCGAAGCCGGCGCCATGGGGTCGTTCACCGCCGCGGGGACGTCCTACGCCACCCACGGCGAGACCATGATCCCGTTCTACATCTTCTATTCGATGTTCGGGTTCCAGCGCATCGGCGACTCGGTGTGGGCATTCGGCGACGCGCGCGGCCGCGGCTTCATGCTCGGTGCCACCGCGGGGCGGACAACGCTCAACGGCGAAGGCCTGCAGCACGAGGACGGCCATTCTCCGCTTCTCTTCTCGGCTGTGCCCAACGTCCTGATCTATGACCCTGCATTTGCATTCGAGATGACTGTCATCGTCCGCGATGGCATGCGCCGCATGTTCGTCGACAACGAAGACATCTTCTATTACCTCACTCTGTACAACGAGAACTACGTGCAGCCACCGATGCCCGAAGGCGTCGAGGATGGAATCCTCCGCGGCATGTATCTGTACCAGCGCTCCCCCGAGGAGCGAGATCATCGCGCGCAGATCTTTGCGTCAGGTACAGGAATGCTGGCGGCTCTGGAAGCGCAGAAAATGCTCGGGGAGAACCACAACGTCGCCGCCGACGTGTGGAGCATCACGTCGTATCAGGCACTGCGCAACGATGCCATCGAGGTTGAGCGCTGGAACCGCCTGCATCCCGATGGGGAGCAGCGTGTTCCGCATCTCGTGCAGATGCTGCGTGACGTGCCCGGCCCCGTGATTGCGGTGAGCGACTACATGAAGGCAGTGCCCGACATGATCGGCAGGTTCGTTCCCAACAACTTCATGCCGCTGGGAACCGACGGCTACGGACGGAGCGACACGCGCAAGAATCTGCGACGTCATTTCGAGACGGATGCCGCCAACGTCGTGGTGACCACCCTCGACATGCTGGCCAGAGAAGGTGCATTCCCGCGACATGTCGTCGGTGCGGCTCTGGAGCATTACGAGATCGCCACCGAGACGCCCGACCCTCGCGTTCGCTGAGTGCCCGCGAGAGCGTCTAAGGCCTGACGGCGGCGGCCCCCAGCGGGGCCGACGCGATCACTCGGTAGCCATCAGTGGACTCATAGAGATCCACCGACGTCACCCCGAATGACGGCAGGGCGGCGGTTCCATCGGGCAGCGCCACCCACTCTTTTTCTCCATCCCACGGCTGGCGGGGACGACCCAGCGTGCAGTGCGGGGCGAAGGCACGACGTTCACGGCCATGGCCTGCGCTCTCTGTGGCGTCGTCAACTGCGTTGAACAACGTGCTCAGGTCGCCGGCGCCTTCGCCCATGCCCACCCACAGAACGCGCGGACGCCTGTCCTCGGGAAACGTGCCGAGGCCTGCCAGTGTCAAGGGAAACGGCGTCATGCCGGTCACCGCATCACTCACGCCGCGCATCAGCGCGGGAATGTCGGCAGCATCGAGCTCGGGGAAAAATCGCAGAGTCACGTGCATTCCCTCAGGCTCAACCCAGCGCACGCCACTGAAACGCCGGCTCATGTCGTCGCGCAATGCGAGTAGTGGTGTCAGGGCGGGTTCGGCCACGCTCACCGCAAGAAAGGCACGCATCTCAGGAATGCGTCGGCGACGGGACCGGCGGCGTCGGTGTTGGACAGGCAGGAGGCATGTTGCTGAGAAGGATGTGCACCGATCCCGCCTGACAGAGGTTGCTGAGCGCCAGCAACACGGATGTCGAGAACCATTCAGGGCGTTCCTTCACCGTGTATGGCTGGGGTGCCGCCACGAGGATGCGCAGGACGTGGCGACCGGCGGCTGTCACCGCCACGGTGTGCAGGATTTCGTAGCCCGCCACGTCGCGGACGGCAGCCGGCGACGTGTGCCCTGCCGGTACCGCCAGCACCGCAGCCTTGAACGCCGCGTCACCTGCATCCAACTGAGCCTGGGTCACCACACCCAGGTCTCCGCCCTTGGTGTTGGTCAGGGTGTCGTCGCTGACTTGCGTTGCCACATCAGAGAATTTGCCGCCCCTGGCAAGGGCTGTGATGGCATCGGCCGCGCGGGCCTTGGCGAAGAGATCCTCCAGGTTCTGCTCATTGATCCTGGAGCGAATCTCGTCGCGCAGTTGCTCGACGGAGCCGCCCACCGAGGCCAGCTGGCTGTCGAGGGATGCCTGTCCGCCGGCGGCGTCGCGGTCCTTAGCGACGTCGGCATCGACATCCGCATCCGTGGCTGCCACGTGCCGGTAGCCGGCCTCCTGGGCGATCACAGCGTCAGCAATGAGGGATTGCAGAATGGTGGCGCGGAGCTGTGTGGTCATCGTGGCGTTCCCCGGCGTCGGGCCACCCCCCTGCTGGATCGACACCTGAACCGAATGCAGGCGAATATCAAGCTGGTTCTCAGTGATGGACACGGGTCCGACC
>JBEPVH010000318.1:0-3340 GCA_041691115.1 bacterium
CGAGGGGGCTCAGGGCGCGATGCTCGACATCGACCTCGGCACGTACCCCTACGTCACGTCGTCGGCGCCGACAGCGGGCGGTGCCTGCACCGGCAGTGGCATTCCCCCATCGAAGGTCACTAAGACGGTGGGCGTGTTCAAGGCATACACCACGCGGGTCGGCTACGGGCCATTCCCCACCGAACTCGACGATGCGCTGGGTGACCGGCTGCGCGAGCTCGGCAATGAGTACGGCACAACGACGGGGCGGGCGCGGCGCGTCGGCTGGTTCGATGCCTGTGTCGCCCGCTACTCGGTCAATACCAACGGCATCGACTCGATCGTGCTCACCAAGGTCGACGTGCTCGACGAGGCCGAGACGCTCAGCGTGTGCGTCGGCTATCACAGCAAGGGCGAGGTCTGGGATCACCCCATGGCCAATATCTCGCACCTCAAGCACTGCGAGCCCATCTACGAAGAGTTCCCTGGGTGGAAGGAACCGACGGGCCATTGCACCGAGTACGACCAGTTGCCGGCGAACTGCCGTGCCTACATCGACAAGCTGGCTGAACTCTGCGGCGCACCTATCGACGTGGTGTCGGTGGGTCCCGATCGTGCCAACACTCTGGTGCGCCGCCCGCTCGTCTGAGACGAGTCACTCGGCTTTAGGCAGTGGCATACTTGGCCACCTGCCACCGTACAGCCGAGGAGTTGATTCGACGATGACCGAAGCAGAGAACACCGCCACCGCCGTCGACGCTGCGGCCGAGACAGGGGCGCCGGTGACACCGCCGACGGCCGTCGCCGAGACGAAGCCCGCCGCCGCGATGACGATTGCGGAATATGCGCAGCTCTACTCCGTGTCGCGCAACCCATTCGGCATCGCAGCCGTGCTGCCATTGATCATTTTCGCGTTCATCGGTCTCGAGGTCGGCGTTCTCTACAACGTCGCCACCGACCAGTTGCTCGGCGCCTTCATGATCGTGTCGACAGGCCTGCTCCTCATTCCCGCCGTCGTGCTGCGTGGCGACGTTACCTTCGACGACGAGGGCATCCAACTGCGCTACGGCAAGCGCTCGATCACAGCACCCTGGAATTGCGTTCAGGGATTGAGCTTCCGACGCGACTGCGGCGTCTGCGTCGTCCTCAAGGGCCAGACCCAGACAGCTGAGCGCATCCGTATCCCCGGCGGCCTCGAAGCGACCCGGGGCGGCGAGGCGTTCATCCCCCTGCGCTTCTTCGGCGATCGCCGCTTCGCGATCCTTTACGAGATCCGTGATCGCGTTCCCGCGGGCGCCTGGCAGAACGCTCTCGCCAACGAGCGTCCGCCGTCCTCGCGACGTCCCCTTCTCGTCTACGGATTGACAGTGCTCTTCGGCGCCGCTGCCATGATCGCCGTCGCCATCGCCGAGACCCACTGACGCCAACGCGGTAACCCGCTGGTATCCTCGGCGGAGCGGCCACTCATGGCCGGTAGTCCGCGCGCTCCCACCCCACGACTTGCCGAGCGCGGATGAGAGGAGGAATCTCCTGTCCCCGATTGACACGTTCCCGCCGTTCGCCCAGAGGCACGCCCCGCTCTGGCGCCGTGCCCTGGCGGGCGCCGGTATGGCGGTCCTGCTGCTGCTTCTGCTGACGCCCGCCACGACGGCGCGCGCCGACTGGAATCGTGCGGGCTCGCTGCCCGGGTTGGGCAACGGAAGAATCTGGAGCCTGGCGGCGTCGCCCAAGAACACCAACTCCGTCATCGCCGGTACAGAGCACGGCGTGTACCACTCCGAGGACGGAGGCACGACGTGGAAGACTGGAAACCTCGGCGACATGCGCGTCTGGGTGGTGGGATTCGACATCCGCAATCCCACCCACATCCTGGCGGGCACGCAGGAACACGGCGTCGCCATGTCGGTTGACGGCGGCGTCACCTGGAAGGACAGTTCGGCCGGACTGCCGTCGATGAATGTGCGCAGCCTCGCCTTTTCGTTGTCGCAGATCGCTGCCGGCACCGATGACGGTGTCGCCCTCTCTGTCGACGGCGTCTCGTGGAGCCGTAGCGGCCTGCGCGGGGTATCCGTCAACGCCATGGCAGTCGTTGCCAACGCACCTGCTCTGACATTCATTGCTGGAACTGATGGCGGTGTTGTCAGCCAGGGTTATCTGTGGACCAACACCGGAACGAACTGGGGAGTACTGCGCGGCACCGGACTTCCTGCATCGGCTGTCGTGCTCTCCATCGCCACCGGGCCTGTGTCACAGGCGGTGAAGGTTCGTCCCATCGTTATCAACACGAGTCAGGGGACCTTCCGCAGCCTCGACTCCGGCCAGACCTGGGCGCCCCCCACCGGTTTGCCCACTGTCGGCACTGAACCGCTGCCGCTGACCGTGACGGCGACATCACCGCTCGATCCCAACCTCGTCTACTCCGGCGCTGACGCCGGAGGCTCGTCGGGCGGCGCCATCATGCGTTCCACCGACGCCGGTATCACCTACCTCGACGTGGCCCAGGGCCTTCCCGCCACCAATCGGCAGGTGACAGCCATCGCCGTCACCCAGTCAACGCCGCCGACGCTCTATATCGCCACCGGTCCGCCCGACGCGCCGGCAGTCATCTACAAGATCTCCGACACCAATGCGCCACCGCCGCCTCAACTGGTGGCCGAGTTGCCCGGCGTTGCCATCCCCGCCGCCGTGGCAACACCGACACCCAAGCCGACGACAACCGCCACGCCATCGGCGACACCGACACCGGCCTCTGCCGGAGGCGTCCGCGGGTTCGTCGGCAAGATGTTCGGCTGGCCGGTGCCCGCCGTCTATGAGCTGATCGCGCTCCTGCTCATCGCCTACGGGATCATCCGCTGGCGCCAGCGCGCCTACGTCGAGGGCCCGCCCTGACGCGGCTGACCTAGCATGGCCGCCATGCAGGCGGTCACCACGGTCTCCCTTTCACCGGCTCTTGGCCTGGCATTTCTCGCGGGATTCCTGTCGTTCCTCTCGCCTTGCGTCTTTCCGTTGGTGCCGGTCTACGCGGGCTACCTCGGTGGTGCCGCTGCCAGCGACCGCCGCAGCCGCCCCCTCCTCAACGGCGCGGCTTTTGTCCTCGGCTTCTCGCTGGTGTTCATCGTCCTGTACTACGTCTTCCTGGCACTCAACATCGCCATTTTCACGGCGCACCGCCAACTCTTCGACATCGTTGCCGGCAGCATCATCATCGTGTTCGCGCTACAGATGCTCGGCATCCTCCGCATTCCCGGACTGACGCGAGAATTCAAGCTCATGCACACAGCGCCAGCGCCGGGTGTGGTGGGAAGCTTCGTGCTCGGCATCGGTTTTGCTGCCGGATGGTCGCCGTGTTTGGGCCCACAAC
>JBEPVH010000319.1:0-3332 GCA_041691115.1 bacterium
GCGGGATCCTGGTCTGCGCGCATCTTGTAGAGGAGGCGCACGGCGACGAGCAGGGCAGTCGCCTGGAAGTGATCGAGTTGCATCGCCGGCAATCGAGAACCCACGCCGATGCGGAAGCGGCCGTTGTCCTCTTCGATGTCGACGCCAACGGCGTCGCGCAAGGTAGCGATGTAGCGCTGCACCGAACGTATCGTCACCTCGAGCTGCTCGGCGAGTTGTGCCGTCGTCAATCCCGCCTCGGTGTCGGAGAGGCGCTGGTACAACTGAATGACGCGCAGGAATTTCTCGCCGGGCTCATAGCGCGTGGTCGTCATCGCCGCGGATCGTCCGCGACAGGCGCTGTATCAAGGGTGTAGGCGAAGAGGCAGATCCCCGACGGCATCTCCACCTTGCCGGGCTCCAGCGAAAAACCCATCGCCTCATACATATGTCGTGCCGTGACCATGAGGTCGGTGGTGTGCAGCGTGATGCGGGTGCGGCCGAGCTCGGCCGCCAGGGCCAGAGTGGCCTCCATCAACGCTTTGCCAACGCCGTGGCCGCGCGCCGCCGGTGCCACGCCCAGCATCCGTATGTGGATCTCGTCGTCGTCGGGCGGCGGTGTATCGGCATGGATGCGGCCGGTGATCTCCAGCGTCGTCGAGCCGACGATCTCGCCGCGATCGACTGCCACCAGGATGGTCGTCCGAGGCGCCCGCGACGCGATGTCGGCGATCTCGGCGAGGTAGGCCTCGTAGTCGGCCTCGGGATTGACCTTCGACTGGAACTCGCGGTAGGCGTCAGCGGTGACAGTCCCCGCATCCGCGTACTCCGACGGTTCGATCTCCCGTATCTCCATGGCCCCGTGAGCCTAGCAATGACGGCATCCGGGTCCGCGACAGGGTGTTGTCGCGTGGAGATCCGAGACTGCTGCCATGACGAACGATGGGTTGGGAGGAACGCTGGTGATTCAGCTCCACGGCAATGCTCTTCAGACAGATCAGGTGACAGCCCGGCGGCAGCTTCTGGCGCCGGTGGCGGTTCGCATTCGCGATGCCCGCCGTGCCCGCAACCTCACGTGGCAGGCCGTCGCCCGCCGCGCCGGACTTCGCCCGACGACACTGCGCCGCGTCGAGACGGGCCAGCAGGGGATGACTGCCGCCGCCGTGGGGCGAATTGCCATGGCGCTGGGAGTGGACGAGGAGGAGCTGTACCCCGGGGGCCGCCCTGACGCGTTCTGGGCGCGACTGGGTGCCGAGATGCGTCGCCACCACCATCAGATCCCGATGCCGTCACCGCCTCTGCGGCAAATCGAAGCATTCCTGCCCCTCGCCGCCTGACGCCGTCAGTTGGGAGTAGTTGCTCCCCGCCGCACCGGTGCGTGACGGCGGCCCTGGAGCTCCAGGTAGGCCCTCCGCGTGTAGCGGCCGTGAGCCTGGGGCAGCGTGGACCCGAGGCGTTCCCGGATTCGGCGCAGAAGGTCTTCACGGTGCATACCGTCGATGACCTCGCGGCGAATCCTCTGCGCCAACTGGGCTCCCTCGACATCGGCACAAAGGCCGTGTAGCTCGGGGCTCATCTCATAGCTGGCGACTATGGCTGTGCTCTGCTCTGCCTGATGAAGCCGCCACTCGGCGGTCCCCTGACGACGTCGCATGTCTTCCCCCTCCGTTCGGCACATGGCCCAACGGAGATCACCCTAGCGACCCAACGCGGACATCACACGGACAGAGGCAGTGCGTTCGCGGCGGCGGGGGCGATGGATGCGCTTCCGAGAACAGCGATCGCCGGACCCCCTTCGATCGCGTCGGAGTAGATGTCCAGATAGGCGCTCGCCATGCTGGCCGGCGAGAAGCGTTCGCGGGCTCTCTCGGCGCAGGCAACACGATCGATGGCCGTGGCGTGAGCGACGGCTTCGATCATCTCGGCAGTGCTCTCGCAGAGGAATCCGGTGGTTCCCGGCTCGACAAGTTCCGGCGCAGCGCCGCGGGCCATGGCGATGCACGGGGTGCCCGATGCCATCGCCTCGACCATGGCAAGCCCGAAGGGCTCGGCCCACTGAATGGGCGAGAGCAGGGCATGAGCATCGGCAATGACTGCCGCCTTGTGCGCGCCTGCCACGTTGTCCAAATAGATGACGCGATCGCCGTCGATGTGGGGCTCGACATGCTCGCGGAAGTAGGCGAGTTCTTCAGACCGCTCGCCTACCTTGCCGGCCAGGACCAAACGTCGTCCTGTCTCGCGGGCCACTTCGATAGCGATGTGCTGGCCCTTCTCCGGGGAGATTCGAGCCAGGCAGAGGAGATGCCCGGAACTGCCGGTGCCGACGGTGAGCGCATCCACGTCAACGGCGTTGTGGACTACGCCCGCCCAGTTGAGCTCGGGAGCAAATGACTTCTGGTTCTCGGAGATGCCCACCAGGCCGACGGTGGCACCGAGTTCTGCATACATCGTCGCCGCCTGTTCCGGCAGCGGCCCGTGCACGGTGTGCAGGGCGGGAACCGGTATCTGTCCGAACGCCAGCGCCGATATGACGCCCGCATGGTCATGGATGAGGTCGGGGCGGATTTCCTCGACAGCTTCAAGGGCACGAGCGACGTAGGTCATCTCACGAAATTCATGCCACTTGTGGCCCAGGTCGGAACTCCATTCCGTCGGCGCCAGCTCGATGGCATCGTGCCCCGAACCTTCTGCGGCGATGAGATGAACGTCAACGCCGCGATCACGCAGACCGCGAACCAGCAGGTCGACAACCACCTCGATACCACCATATCCGGCGGGCGGAACGGGATACCACGGCGGCGCTACGACAAGGATTCTGTACGCGGGAACCTGCATGAATACCTCCTATGCATGGCTGCCCACCATAGGCATGGTGTACCTATGCACCCGCCTAAGGTGCTTGCATACGTCACATATCCGTGCCCCAAATACCCCGCCATTCATTGCGATACTGCAATCGATAACGTCGGACGCGGCAAATGGGGTGCTGGTAGTGGAAGGGGGCAACGAGTCGATGCGACGCGGGCCGGCTCTGCCGTCGGCCCTGCATGACCTTGCCCTCGTGCGCGCACCGTCGGGGCGCGGCGTCTACGCATCCCGCGGCGACAACTTCCGTGACGCCGTGTTTGCCCGCGACGCCCTCGAGGTCGCCGAGGACGTACTGCAGTGGGATCCCGACCTCTGCCACGAAGTGATCCTCGCGCTGGCGCGCCTTCAGGGCACAGTGGATACGCCGTCGGGACCGCTGTGTTCCGAGGAGGAGCCCGGACGCATTCACCATGAGTCGCGTGAGCGCGTGATCGACGGCCGCGTCGTATCGCTCGACGCGCAGAACATCATTGACGCCCTGGCGC
>JBEPVH010000320.1:0-3317 GCA_041691115.1 bacterium
CTGCAGGGCGGCTGCGAGGGTTACATCTCCAAACCCATTTCCGTGCCTCACTTTTTGGAAACGATTGCCCGCTACATTGGGCCCGCCAATTAGGGGCCGCTGAGGCCACCGATCCCAGGTTAGTTTTGCGTCGAGGGGCGGCCGGTCTTTGACAGCTCGCGTGCTGATCGTTGACGATATTCCGACCAACGTCCGGCTGCTCGAAGCACGCCTGACGGCGGAGTATTTTGAAGTCCGCACCGCCTCGTCGGGCCGCGATGCACTGGCGATCTGCGACGAAGGCCAGACCGACATCGTTCTGCTCGATGTGATGATGCCGGAGATGGACGGCTTCGAGGTCTGCCGCCGGCTCAAGGCCAATTCCGCCACCGCCCAAATTCCGGTGGTGATGATCACCGCCCTCGACCAGCCCTCTGACCGCGTCAAGGGTTTGCAGGCCGGCGCCGACGACTTCCTGACCAAGCCCGTCGACGATGTGCAACTCATGGCGCGCGTCAAAAGCCTGGTGCGCCTCAAGGCGCTGACCGACGAACTCCGTTCCCGCGCCCAGACCGGCCAGGAGATCGCCATCGAGGATGCCATGCGCGCCATGGACACCGCCAATTCCGAAGGCGGCGTGATCCTCCTGGTCGACAACGATCCGCGCAGCGCCGACCGTATCCGTGGCTACCTGACGCCCACTCATCATGTCGACGTGCTGGCCAATCCGCCCGACGCCGCGCTCACCGTCGCCGCCAAGGAGTACGAACTGGCCATCGTCAGCATGGCGCTCGGCGATGTCGACCCGCTGCGCATCTGTTCGCAGATGCGCACGCTGGAGCAGACCCGCGGCCTGCCCATCCTGCTGATCGCCGAAGACAGCGACCGGCCGCGCGTCGTCCGCGGCCTCGACCTCGGCGTTAATGACTTCATCATGCGTCCCGTCGAGCGGCACGAGCTCGCCGCGCGCGTCCGCACCCAGATCCGCCGCTTCCGCTACGCTGCCGAGCTCAGGCAATCGGTGACCAACACGCTGGCGCTCGCCGTCACCGACGAGCTCACCGGCCTCTACAACCGCCGCTACTTCGACCGCCACCTGTCGCTGATGCTGGAGAAGGCGCGCGAACAGGAACGCGACATGGCGGTGATGCTCATCGACATGGATTTCTTCAAGGCGGTCAACGACACCCACGGCCATGCCATCGGCGATGTCGTGCTCAAGGAATTCGCCGAGCGGCTGAAGCGCAACATCCGTGGCGTCGATCTCGCCTGCCGCTTCGGCGGCGAGGAGTTCGTCGTGCTGATGCCGGACACCGACTACCGCCAGGCACAGGGTGTCGCCGAACGCGTTCGCACCTCGGTGGCCGAGCGCGGCTTCGAGACCAACTCGACCCGCGCACTCACCGTCACCGTCTCGGTGGGCGTGGCTCTCAACGAGCACGACGCCGATACGCCCGAGATGATCCTCAAGCGCGCCGACATCGCGCTCTACCGGGCGAAGCGCGAGGGCCGCAACCGCGTCGTCTTCGATGCGGCGTGACTTTGCATTTGAAATAAATGCAAGTCCAGTAAGGTTACTGTTTCACTAATACCAACAGCTTCGGTTGTATTTGCAGAGCCGGACAGTAGGGTGCGGACAACGAGATGAGGGGCGCCTCATCACTCCCAAATCCCTACGGTTCTCCTCAGGTCCGCCGCAACTCCTGAGCCCGTAGGGCGGCTGGTCCGGAGGCTGCTGTGTGGCCTCTTCGGCACCCACTCCGGACCGGCCACTTTTTTGTTCGGCTCCCATGCACAAACAGAAACCCCGCGACAGAAGTCGCGGGGTTTCTTGTATCTCAGGCTCGGATGCCGATCGTTACTTGATCTTGGCTTCCTTGAACTCGACGTGCTTGCGCACTACCGGGTCGTACTTCTTGAAGCTGAGTTTCTCGGTCTGGGTGCGCGAATTCTTCTCGGTGACGTAGTAGAAGCCGGTGTCCGCTGTCGACACGAGCTTGATCTTGATGGAGGCGGCTTTGGCCATGTTGGGAATCCTTGACGAGGGCCTAGTGCCCTGAAATTTGCGCGCAACCTACGGATTTGAAGCCGGAAGTCAAGCAGACTGCCCACCCTGCCGGCATTCGGGTAGCATCCCGTCAGACTGCATCCGAAGCCAGCAGGCTCGGATCGTCTGCGGGAGAAGTGAGATGACAAATACCCTGAGAATACTGTTCGCCGTCGCCACCATGATTTCCGTCACCGGATCGTTCGATGCGGCCTTCGCCAAGCTGAAACTGCCCGATGCCTTCAAGGTCCACGGCATCTCGCTGACCAAGAAGCAGCAGGACGGCCTGCAGGCCTGCTACGACTGGTGCGGCACGCACAACAACACCGACCACAGCCGCAAGATCTGCTCCGACAACTGTGAGGACTACTGGTCGACCCACCAGGGCTGAGACTCAGGGATAGCTCGGCAGCGCCGGATCGGGATGCCGGTTGCCCGGATCGAAGCCGTGCATGCGGTTGGCCCATTGCAGGCCAACCACTGCGCCCTTCACTGAAGGCAGCAGGACCACCGGCAGGATCGCCGCCAGCGGCCCGAGAGTCGCGAGATACACCCACGGCTCGATCTCGAAGTGCATCATCAACTCGAGCATCGTGAAAATGATGATGTGCCCGACAAGCACGATCGTCAGGTAGGGCGGGAAGTCGTCGGCGCGGTGATGGAACAGCTCCTCGCCGCACACGTCGCAGGTGTCCGCGACCTTGAGATAGGCGCGGAACATGTGGCCCTTGCCGCAGTGCGGGCAGCGCAACAGCATGCCGTTCCACACGGCGCGTCCGACACTGCGCTGCGCGTCCGGGATGCTGAGCGTGACAGGCATCTACCTACCTCCTGCGGCCCTTCGGACCGTAGCTCTGAGATGGGCGTCTCGGGGGCCGTTTCCCAGATGACGGTTTGCCGCGGCTGCCTTCGCTGAGCAGCTCGAAGCGCAGCGCGCCGGCGACAGGCGCCGCCTCAAGCAGCCGGACCTGGACGGTATCGCCGATGCGGAAGGTCTCGCCCGTGCGGTCGCCCACCATCGCCTGCATCTCCTCGACGAATCGGTAGTAGTCGGCCCCCAGCGTCGAGGCCGGAATGAAGCCATCGGCGCCGGTGTCGAGCAGCCGGACGAAAATCCCGGAGCGCGTCACGCCCGAGATCCGGCCCGTGAATTCGGCCCCGATCTTGGTCGCGAGGAATTGCGCCAGGAGCCGGTCGCTGGTCTCGCGCTCGGCCAGCATCGCCCGCCGCTCGGTCCCCGAGATGTGCTGCGCGATGCCGGGGAGGGCGGCGATCTCGCCGTCCGTCAGCC
>JBEPVH010000321.1:0-3307 GCA_041691115.1 bacterium
GTGTATAAGAGACAGCATCTACACCCTGGACCCCGACTCACTCTTCGACGAGTTCACCCAGCGTGGGGTGTCATTTGTGAAAGCGTTGTCGTTCATAGACGACGGGCTGTGGGGATTCGAGGTTGCCGATGCCGACGGATATGTCCTGGCCTTCTTTCGGACACGCAGCGAGTAGCGGGCTTATCCAGGAATACCTACTCCGCCGCCGCCACTCGCACGGGCGCGCCGGAACAATCCGGGGTCCAACATCGTCAGAATGTGACATCCGCCCGGCCAAGCGGGTCTCATAGCTCATGCGATGCATTTCGCTCGCGCACCATGCCCTCACCGGAGTGACCATGTCTCTCAATCACCGTTCCTGGATGACCACCGGGTCGCGATGTGTTGCCTTCACGATCGTCGGCTTCGCGCTGGGCTGCTCGTCAGATACGGAAAACCCGATCCATACCCCACCCACTGGCGATTCCTTTCTCTTTACGTCGGCCCAGGTGTCTTCGCTCGACAGCACCGGGCAGGCCGTGGTGGCTGCGAATCCTGGCAACTCGAGTCTCAGCTCATTGCTCGATTCGACCCTTCTGGTGTTCACCTCTGGCGTGACAGCCAAGAAAGTGACGGTCAACACCGATCTGACCACGGTGCCGCTGTACTTCGTTGGCATCCACCGGGTCATCGAGCGCGCGACCGGCTCGTTCTCGACCTGGAACGTCGTCGGCATGGACGACCCTCAGGCGCTGGTCAACCTGATTGAGGTCAGCGGCTTTGCCCAGTCGGAAACCGCGACTGCGCCAACCTCGGTGAGCGGGTCGATTGGCACCGGTGCGGTGAACGCACTGTTCCTGAAAGTCGCGACCGGCGGATCGGTGACCCAGTGGAGCGCCAATTCCGGAACGCTCAGCTTTTCGTCAGACGGGGCGACGGTCGCCTGTCCGGTGCCACATCCATCGGCGAACACGACCTGCGCGATCGAGACGATGCACGTGCACTTCGACGTGTCCGCCGCATCCGGGACCGACGGCGCGCCGGCGCGTCACGCGACGGTTGCGACGGATGTCGACATTCCAACGCTGCGCCTCACCTACACCGGCCCCTGACACTCGCCCTCTGCGTCCGGACAAGTCTTGGCAAAGGTCAATGGGCGGATTGACCTGATTCGTTGGTGCTGAGTGTCTGCATGCAGTACAGCAATGCGCGACCATCATGGGAGGCGTCCTTCCACATGTCGCCCTTCTTCGTGGCGGCCGGCGTGAAGCGGAGCCGCAGTGCCCGCCACCGCGGGCTGTCGAAATCGTTGCTGTAGAATCCGCCGTGCCGCTCATCGAGGAACCGTGCTTGCACGTAGCGCCACACGGCGGCGAACTCATCGCGATATTCACTTCGCTCAGGCGCCAGCTGCGCCATCGCCAGCAGCGCCTTCATCGCCTCCACCTGCACCCACCAGATCTTGTTGCGCACCTGCAGATCCTGTCCCGCCGATTCGCGGGGTTCGCAACCCGCTCCACCGTAGAAAAACCCGCCGCGGCGGTCGCGCTGATAACGCAACGCGTGGTCCACCATCCGGCACGCGAGGGCGCCCAGGTACTCGGCATCGCCAACCAGTCCACGGGCGATACTGATGCGATACGCCGTCTGGCACTGATACGCGGCGCGCGCCAGGTGAGGGATCGGCCTCCAGTCCGGCGTCACGAAGATGTGCAGCGCCCCGGTCAGCGGGACAACCATCTTGTCCGCCATGATATCAAGCACCTCGGCGAGCCGCGTCTCGACCAACGGGTCCGGCCATGCCCGATAGAGATGGACGAACGTTTCGAGGAGATCGGAGTGCACGTTGGCATCCTTCAGGCCGAGCTCGGTGCCGATCGTGTCAACCCGGGATGTCCACTGCGACGGGTCACGGATCACGGTACCGTCGCGTGTGAGAAAGCCGAAATAGCCGCCATTTTCTCGATCGCGCGCGTGTCGCTCCAGCCAATGGAAGGCCTCGCGGGCGAGATCCAGTGCCCCCGTTTCGCCGGTCGCGTGGTAGACCGCAACGCACGCCTCAATGGCGTAGGCGGCGCCGTGAACGTGCTTGACTGCCGACACTTTCGGCGTGCCGCTCCGGGTCAGCCAGTGGAACCAGCCGCCCGCGTCGGCATCCCAGAGTACATCGCGGAGATAGCGAAAACCGTGCAGGGCCGCATCCCGCAATCCGTGGTCATCGGGATATGCCAGCGACGCTTCGGCAGCCGTCAGCGTCTGCCGGGCCTGAAACTCGAGCAGCTTGTCGTTGGGGCCGTCGGACGTCCACGCGCGGTCGAAGTCGCAGAGAAAACCGCCATCCTCCCGATCGACGCAGCGCGGAAACCAGGCGTCAAGGACGTGGCGTCGCAGGACCGATTCGAACTCATCAGGCGAAGGAAGTGGCGGCATCGCGGGTGAATCTACCATCAGTGCAGGGTAACACTTGTTGCCTTGAGGGCCCTCAACGCCGGCCGGTGAGCCTTCCTGGGTCACCCACGAACCTTGATCGTAGATCTGCGTCGATGATCACGGGGGCACGAGCCCGGCCTTCGGCAACAAAGGCCCGACACCGGACTCCGGTATCGGGCCGTTGCATACCACACCAATTCGGTGCAGCTACTTCTTCTTGTGCTGATCCGTATCCGAAATCGTCCCCGCCTCATCTGGGCTATGATGGTGCCGCGCTACATCCTTCTCCAGCCGATTCCTGTCGCTTTCCTTATCCGCATCATCATGCTGGATTCGCCCTTCAAAGAGGCGATCCTTTCCGGCGTCGTCGTGCCGGCGAGTCTTCGCTTCGTCGTGCGCTGGGTGCGCGTGCGAAGCGTCCTTCTTTTCGACGGCCTCTGCGTCGGTAGCAGCATGGTCCAGCTTCTTGTCGCTCGCGTCATGCTTGTATGCGCTGCGGTCGTCGGACATGGTGTACTCTCACAGATTGGATTGTAGTGGGGTGAAGCTATCACCCCGCTACGTTCCGGATCGCGCGAACCATCCTCCACTGCCCGCCAATGGCCCCTGCCGCGGCGGTATTGCGCCACTCCCTTTGGCATCATCTCAGCGGAGCCCATGCGAAACCAGTCATTGCTAGCCGTCACCCTCGCCGTACTCGCCGCCTGCAGCAGCTCGCCCGACGGAGGAAACAGCACCGGCGGAACCACCATCGGCGCCACGGGCGGCACTGTCACCAGCAGCGACGGCAAGGTCCAGCTGGTGATCCCGGCGGGGGCGCTGTCCAGGTCGGTGAGCTTCTCGGTGCTCCCCGACACGGCGACGCCAACCGCTGGCGGCGCGCTGGTTGCTGGCAGCG
>JBEPVH010000322.1:0-3304 GCA_041691115.1 bacterium
GTTCGAATCCAAGATGGCTGCGGCACCTCAGGTTCCGAGGCCCGCGCCGCAGCCGCAACAGCCGGCTCCGCCCGCACCTGCACCCGCGCCCGCACCTCCTAGCGGTGCCGCAACGCCACCCCCAGCTCCACCCAGAACGTAAAGAGAGCCAAGAGCGCGGCGAACACGACATAGAGCGTCATCCGCGTATGGGTTATGTCGGGCCGGTGCCGGTGTACCCGGTAGTACAGAAATTCGACTGTCGCCTCGCGCATGCCGCGCAAATTGATGAGCACCACCGCGCCGTAGGCGGCGCAGACAAACGCCAGCCACACGAACAGGTATCCGAAGCGCCACGCCAGTGCGGTGAGTGAAAGGGATGACAGGCAGCCGATGGCAAAGCGGCCGCGTTTCATCGTCAGAAGACGCGAAGCGCCTCATCAGCATCGCGCTCACGCCGTGCCAGAGCTCGCAGCACACCGACATCGCCGTGGCGGTGCCGGGCAACGTCGACGAGCGTGGCGATGGCCACATCGGCGCCGGGAAGCTGCGGCGTCGGAATCCCCAGCGATACACAGAGATCGTCGGTGTGGACTGCCAATTCGACGATCCGCGTCTGCAGGTAGTCGTCCAGCGTCATGACGCGATCGCCGAACACGGTGATGAGGCGATCCGACGGCTCCGCCGCCAGCGTGCCACGGATGCGGTCGAGCGCATGATCAAAGTCAGCCAGGACACGTGCATGGCCCAGCGCTGCCGTCTCGTCGGCGCGAGAACGGATTCCCGTGTTGACCTCGTCGTCGATGTCAGTGGAATTCCGCATCACGGCGACGAAATACTCGGCCGCAGAGTCCGGAACCTCGTTGTCATCGACAGGGCGCTTGAGGTAGTCCTCAACGATCAGGACGGCGCGCGCTGTATGCGCAGCCAGGCCCCCGATGGTCCACTTCTGCAGCGTTGAGGCGTCGTTCCAGCGTTCGGCGACGGTGGCGTTGGCGATGACAGGGCGCACAGCATGCGCTGCCGCCAGGTACGCGGGCCGGATGTCGGCAAGCGTCGGCGTGCTAACCCTGGGCACGGGTTCTCGCGCGGGCGCGCGACTCCTCGAGCTGGGCTGCGATCGCCGATTCCAAACCTTCGATGGGAACACGAACCTGGGTCATGCCATCGCGCTCGCGGATGGTGACCGCCTTGTCCTCCAGCGAATCGAAGTCGAAGGTGATGCACAGCGGCGTGCCGATCTCGTCCTGGCGCCGGTAGCGCTTGCCGATCGACTGTGTCTCGTCGTACTCGGTGCCAAAGCGTTTGCGCAAGTCGCGTTCGATGCGCCGTGCCGGCTCGCTGAGCTCGGTCTTCTTGGACAGAGGCAGGACCGCAACCTGTACCGGTGCCACGTCGGGATGCAGCCGCAGCACGACGCGCTTCTCGCCGTTGACCTCCTCCTCGTCGTACGCATCGACGAGAAGCGTGATGAAGATTCGATCCACGCCGACCGCAGGTTCGATGACATACGGCAGGAACCGCTTGTTGTCGGTGGTGTCGAAGTAGCTGAGGTCCTTGCCCGAATGCTCGGTGTGGGTCTTGAGATCGAAGTCGGTGCGGTCGGCAACGCCTTCAAGCTCGCCCCAGCCGAACGGGTAGAGGTATTCGATATCCGAGGTCGCCGTCGAGTAGTGCGACAACTCGTCCTTGTCATGCGCGCGCAACCGGATCTGCGTCTTGCGGACGCCCAGATCCTCGATATACCAGCGCAGACGCTCATTGCACCAGTACTCATGCCATTCCAGGTCAGTGCCGGGAACGCAGAAGAACTCCATCTCCATCTGCTCGAACTCGCGCAGGCGGAAGACGAAGTTGCCGGGCGAGATCTCGTTGCGGAAGGACCTGCCGTTCTGGGCAATACCGAACGGCAAGCGGCGCCGCGTCGCATTCACCACGTTGGCGAAGTTGACGAACATGCCCTGAGCCGTCTCCGGACGCAGGTACACCTGGGCCGCGGATTCCTCCATCGGGCCGATGAAGGTCTTGAACATGAGGTTGAACTGGCGTGCGTCGGTGAGCGCACCACCGCACTCCGGGCAACCCGCCTCGTCCTCGGCCTTGCCCCGGGCACGACGCTCATCGGCCAGATGATCCTCGCGCCAGCGACGGCGGCACTTGCCCGTGCAGTCCGCCAGGGGGTCGGTGAAGCCACCGACATGGCCCGAGGCCTCCCAGACCTTGGGATTCATGATGATCGAGGTCTCAATCGGCTCAACGTCGTCGCGCTGCTCGATCATCGCCCGCCACCAGGCGGCGCGGATGTTGCGCCGCAGGCGCACTCCGAGGGGGCCGAAGTCATAGAGCGCGTTGATGCCACCGTAGATCTCACTCGACGGGAAGACGAAACCGCGCTGCTTGCAGAGCGACACCAGCTTGTCGATGGTGTCGGCGGCCGGCTTGTTATCCACTGATTCAGATTCCTGGGTCGCACTCACGGACATGGCAGGCAAGTCTAGCGGCGGCCTGCCCCACAGCCGGTCCGGCGACCCTAGACTGACCGGCGATGGCAAATACGATCTTGGACCGCGTGGTCCGCGCCTCCAACTGGCTCGATGTCGTCGCCAAGATCCTCTTGGCCATCGTCAATGGCTTCTACAAGGTGCTGGGGACGCCCGGGAAGTACCTGGCCGACCTGGCACACGGGACCAGGATCCTTGGCCACCCCTTGCATCCCGCCGTCACCGATATCCCCATCGGCGGCCTCGTGATCACCGCTGTCCTCGATATCTGGGCCCACTACTCGAGCTCGATGCCTCACGCCGCAGCGACCGGCGCCCTGTGGATCACCGTGATCTCGCTGGTCCTGGCGTGGCTCACCGGCTATACCGACTACAAGGACACCTACGGCCACGAGGCGCGTGTCGGCGCCGTGCACGGCGTCGTCATGACGTCGGTCCTGATCCTCTCGTCCGTGTCGCTCTACCTGCGTACGCAGGACGGTTCGCACACAACGGCTGTCGCCCTTGTCCTCGTGGCCACGTTCCTCGTCATTTTCGGAGGCTACGTCGGCGGTCATCTGGTCTTCGCCATGGGTGCCGCCGTCAACCGGACCGCCTTCCTCAACTCACCGTCGAAGTTCGTCGACATCGGCAAGGACGACGATTTCAAGGAGGGCGAGTCCGTCAAGGTAGACGCCAAGGGCCTCGATGTTCTCGTCACCCGCCGCGACGGCAAGCTCTGCGCCATCGCCAACGTCTGCTCGCACGCCGGCGGTCCGCTCAACAAGGGCGAGACCAAGGACGGCAATGTCACCTGCCCCTGGCACGGTTCGGTCTTCGACCTG
>JBEPVH010000323.1:0-3303 GCA_041691115.1 bacterium
GCTTTGCCCGCGGCCTATCTGCCGGCCCTCGAGGACGGCTCAGCCACATTCTCCGACGTGACCTTCGATCACGACAGGATGGTGTCGATGATCATGCACTTCGAAGCGGGTACCAGTGAGGCGACGGCTCGGCAGGCGATTCTTGACCTCATACCGAGCGACGCCACGAAGGCCGCGGACGTTGCGCAATACAAAGTGCGCGACGAAACAGACGACCAATGTGTCGTGTTGCAGTATCAGAGTTCCAGGCTCGCGTTTTTCCTCGACACCGATACGACGGGCATCGCGATGATCAAACTTGCCCATACCGTCAAGGGAAATCTCGCGAAATATGACCCCGCCGACGTCAACACCGCGTACTTCGTGTCATGGGGAACACTCGGCGACACTTCGGTTGAGTGCGGATGAACGAACAGGCGTGCGCTGGTGCTACGTCTGATCCGCGTGGCACAATCGCGGGCCACGAGGGGGGCCATCCACATGCGGAGGGCCCGGAAATGGCGAAGAGCAAAGTCGTGGCGACCCGCTGGGCCGTCTGCGCCGCATGTGGTCACCGGGAACGGCTGGTCACAGTGACTCCGCTGGAGATCGTGTCGCACTGCCATTCGTGCGGTGACTCATCGCGACAGCCTCTGGTTGTGCAGCTCGGCCTGCCGATGGACCGTCGCCCGGTCTAAATCGAGAGGTCGCCCAACCCTTCGCGGCGCTGCTCTCTGAGCGCCACCTCGTGCATCCCAGCGACGAGAGCAACCAGGTCACCCACGGGATGATTCGGGGAATCGGACATCATCCAGCCCAGCGACATACCGCGGCGCGCCAGCGTGACGCCGTACAACCACTCAGATGAATCCGTTGAGTCCGTTTCCTTGAGCGGCCAGTAGCGTCGAAGTTCAACCTCGACTTCGCCGACAGTTGTCGTGTACGTCGCCGCCGATCCGGCCTTGGCATCAACGGGCACTTTACGAGGCCCATCAACGTCCCACGACGAGAGCGGCAGGTCTCCCCTCTCAACCCGTTCCCGCAGTTCGCGGACAGCGCTGAGGACGAACTCCTCGGCGCCGGGCATGACGATGTCGGACATGCCCCCATTCTTGGGGGAGGCCTCGGACATCGGGCGTACAAACGCCTCTGCCGGCCAGTACATACCCCCTGCCATGCCCCGGCCCATCACGATAGGCGCGCCGCGATCTCGCCCGGATACTCGGGGAAGTAGCGCGTGATGTCGTCAAGCGAGAAGCTCGACAGGATCGACGATGCCGGTTCGCGCTCCAGTAGGAAGCGGAAGGATTCAACGACAAGGGCCGCCCTGTCGACATCCACATGAGCGGCGACAACGCTGTTGGCCGGAGACGCATCGACGGTGAATCTGGCGTCATCGACGGCAACGGTGAAGGTGTCGCCATCACGGCGACTGACGCTGATCACGGCCACGGCAGCGCACGGTATCAGTCGAAGACGGCCCGGGGATGGGCCCGTTGCGCCGCTCTGCTGATGGCGACGCCATCGAGGATATGGAGCGAGAGCGGTACGCCGTGCGCTCGCCACTCCACCTCCACGGTCACAGGACCCGGGGGCGGAAGTTTCCAGCCCACCACAGTCATGACGGCAGCACCTTCCATGCGGCTGCCACGGGTAGACCGCACGTATCGCTGATCGGCGCCCCAGTCCTCAAGAGCACTTGTCTTGGCCTGCGCCCTGTCCACCATCTCGTCAACGATGTCAATGACGCGGAATCGTGAACCGTCGGCGAAGCCGACATGGAGTTCGGGCGGCGGCACCGGATCGGGAAACTCACGGCCAAGCGCGTGGCGCATGGCCGCGGGCAGCGGGCCCATCAGTTCTGCAGGATTGATGCCACCGCGTTCCATGCGGAAGGCACGTGGCCCTTCGATACCGGGACGAGGTACTGACGCGATCGTGAAGGCGAATCCCCAGGGGTAGCAGGCGACCCCGTGGAGCACCAGGGCTCCGTCCTCGGCCCTGCCGATCACCGCATCGGCGGGATGGTAGGCAGGCAGCCAGGCACCGAGTTCACGCTGCATGCCGAAGTAGCCGGCATACCGCGGATTGGCCTCGAGCCGAGCCATGGCACGGCGCGCCCGCTCCGCGGCCTCACCGTCGGTGCCCTCCTGGGCCATCAGCGCCGTGATGATCTCCCTCATCGCCGATTCGCCCACAGCGGTGTGCAGAGGGCCGCAGCGTCGCGCAGGACGGCGCCGTCGATGCGCCGCGCCCCGCGGTCGATCCCCGCCGACTGATACTCGTAGACAAGGAATATGTCACCGCCGTCGGGCTCCCTGTTGACGAAATATCTGTCGTCATGCGCGGTTCCTCCACGCCAATGCAAGGGCGAGCCCGGCAATCCCGGCAGAGCGCGGGTGCCGTCGGCGAATCTGATGCCGAAACGCAGGCCGCCTGGCCCCACCTCGGCGCCGCCCGGATCGACCGGATCCATGGGATCGACGCTGGCGAAGCGGTTGACCGCCACATCGACTGTCAGGGTCCAGCCCTCGGGGTAGACCACCAGGGAGTGCGCCGTCAGTTCGGCGATGTTCGACGCCCCCAACACCAGCGTCAGATCAAGGGTGGTTCCCAGCCAGAGCTGCCAGGGCTCGGGCACCGCCCGCGGGGGTTGCATGGCCACCGCTGGATTGTCGCGGCTGCCCGCCTATTCGACCAGACGAACCCGGGTCGAGGTTGCTGCCAGGCCGCGTCGCGCCCAGTGCTGAACCCCATCGATGTTGGAATCGACGACGTCGTAGCCACGGCCGCGACGGGCAGCAATGATCAGCGAGTGCCCGCCCTCGGCCCAGGTTCGGGGCCGCAGCAGGTTGAATCCCCACGACCCCGTCCGCCCAGGAGCCTCCTGGCCGAATGCCATGTTGCCGATGACCACCTCGCCGGCCCCCGGGCCGCGCAGCCGCCAGGGAACCAGGCAGGGCCGCGTCGATGACCTGACGTTGATTCCTGCGGCAGCCGCGATGCGCTCGATGCGCACGTCGATCGGAGCGCGGCGCAGGAAGGGAACCGCGATGTAATCAGTGAACTTGGGAGGGTGGTAGGCGCGGCCACCGTCGGACATCAGCCGCGTGGCCTCGGCCAGGCCGGGCAGGCCGCTGGCACCGAGCGCACCCAGAGCAGTCAGGGCTGCGGCCGTGGTGCAGGAGGCATTGACGTTGGCAATCCGATGACGGACAAGCGCTTCAGGGGACGGCGGCGTATTCACAGCAGGCCGATCATACGAATCAGGCAGTCCCGCTGGGATAGAGCAGCAGTTTTTTTGTTACCCGTTGTCTATTGCTC
>JBEPVH010000324.1:0-3301 GCA_041691115.1 bacterium
GTACGAGATGGCAGTGCGTGTCGACAAGACCTGTCATGGCGTCACCACGATGGTGCACTCACCGCGCGGCTGCTTGAGGGTGAACGCGGCGTCAAGTTCCTCGGCAGTCCCCTCGTGCCACGTCTCATGCATCTTGGTCAGTTCACGGGCCACCACGATGTGCCGGTCCCCCGTCACCTCCTTGATGGCGCGCATGGTGCGCGCCAGGCGCAGCGGTGACTCGAAGAAGACGACGGGGCGGCCGCCATCCAATGCTTCGCCGATGGCGCGGCGCAGCTTGCCCGGCGATCGCGGCGGAAATCCCAGGAAGGTGAACCCTCCCCCACCGCCGATGCCCGCCCCCGCAATCGCTGCCGTCACAGCCGAGGCGCCGGGAATGACCTCGACATGCAGACCTGCAGCGCGCACCGCTGCCACCGTCAGCGTCCCCGGATCCGATATCCCCGGCATGCCCGCATCGGTGCAGAGTGCAATGACTGCGCCCGCGGCGATGGCGTCGACGATGCCGTTGCTTCGCGATGCCTCGGAATGCGCCGGCAGCGACCGCAGCGGCGTATGGATGCCATGAGCCGACAGCAGTATCCGCGTGCGCCGAGTGTCCTCGGCGAGGATCTCCGTCGCATGGGTGAGCACGTTGAGGGCGCGCAGCGTTATGTCCTGGAGGTTGCCGATGGGTGTCGCCACCACATGCAACCCGGGGCGAAGCTCAGCCGCCGGCACGGTGCCGGACACCGTCAGTGACCCCAGTCGCGCGGATAGCGGAAGTCTTTGTCGATGGTGCGCACGCCCAGCTTGGCGATCAACGGTGGCCGGCGCTTGTACTGCGAGTCACGAACGCGGCGGCGTACGTCGGCGATGAAGGCAGGCTCGAATTCCAGGGCTTCGAGCTCGGCATCGGTTCTGCGCTCATCGACCATGTGGTAAAGCAGCGCATCGACGAGCGCATAGCCGAAACCGAGTTCCTCTTCGTCGGACTGGCCCTCCCAGAGGTCTGCCGACGGTGCCTTGTCGACGACAACGGCGGGCACGCCGACGCTGCGGGCAAGGGCGAACACCTGCGTCTTGTAGAGGTCGCCCAGCGGATTCAACGCCGATGCCATGTCGCCGTGGATGGTGCCGTAGCCCAGCAGCAGTTCTGTTTTATTGGACGTCCCCGCCACCAGTGCATGGTGCGCGAACGACATGTCGTAGAGGATGGTCATGCGCTCGCGGGCCATCTTGTTGCCGCGGCGGGCTCGGCCCGCCTCGTCGGTGGCATCGAAGTAGGCGTCGATCTGTGGCGAGATGTCGGACACCAGCGGTGTCATGCCGAACGCCTCGCACACAGCGCGGCCGTCCGCTTCGGACTGTGGCGACGACGTCGTGTACGGCATCAGGATGGGCACCACATTCTCGGGACCCAGCGCGCGGCACGCCAGAGCGGCTGTCAGGGCGGAATCGACGCCGCCGGACAGGCCGAGCACAACGCGCTCGAAACCCACCTTCCTGACCTCCTCTCGGAGGAAGCCGGTGAGGATGTCGGTGACGATCGAGGTATCAATCGCGAGAGCGTCGGAGACGATCGCCTTCGGCGTCGTTGACATCGTGTCGTTCATCCCGTAGCAGGGGGTTGGCAATGCGGGCGCGCCGGATGGCGGCCAGATCAATGCGTTGCAGGACCAGCGCCTCGTCACGCGGCGCCGGGTCGGAGAGCGGAAGGCCGTCGGGGCCGATGACGCGGGAGCCGCCCCAGAAGGCGACACCGTCCTCGTAGCCGACGCGATTCACGTGGATGAGGTAGCCCGTATACAGCTGCGCATACGTCCTCGTCATCGAGTCATAGCTGCGCGCCGAGCCCAGAGCCGCGCCCTTGCCGACACCGCGGGCGGGCGACGACGATGGGCAGATGAACATGTCGGCATCCTGCCGCGCAAGGACGGCTGCCGCCGAGGGATGCCACATGTCCTCACAGATGAGCATGCCCGCGCGCCAGGGACGCGGCGGTGCCGCGGCAGCGAGCGGGGCCTCGAAAACGCGGAACCTGTCGCCGGTGGCGAAGTAGCGCGCCTCATCGAAGAGGCCGTACGTCGGCAGATACACCTTGCGATGGATGTGCTGCACTACCCCACCGGAGAAGTAGACGGCAGCGTTGTAGAAGCGATTGTCATCGCCCTCGATGACGCAGCCGACGACAGCGTCGACATCCTTGCAGGCACTCGCCAGGGCTGTCAGCTCGGCGCATCCCGGGCGCAGTGCCACATCGGGGACCAAATCCTTGAGGAAGTAGCCTGTCAGAGAAAGCTCGGGAAAGACGACGAGAGCTGCTTCCCCCTTGCGCGCTTCGTCGATCACCTCGAGGTGCCGGGCCAGGTTGGCGTCGACGTCGCCGAGCCGAGGTGCGATCTGCGCCAGGGCGACCACGGCATCACTGCGCTTGCCACCGCGCCTCACCGACGTGGGCTGCGGGGCGGTTATGACGTCGAGGGCAGTCATGCGGGGTCCTCGCTGTGAGCGGCGTCGATACCGTCCTCATCGGATTGTCCCGCGTTGGCGGGCACCGCTGCCACCACGAGCGCCGACGGTGGCACATCGCCCCGTTCCACGAAGCTCCGAACTGCCATTGCCACGTCCGAAGCAGGCATCCGGGCGACAGCGGCAGGCGGCAGGGCCTCGAGGAAGGTGGTTGCGTAGTCGCGGGTACCGAGGCGGGCGTCACCGATGACGATGGCGCCGCGATCGCCGGAACGCCGGATGAGACGGCCGAATCCCTGCTTGAGCCGGAGCACCGCCTGCGGCAGCACGTAATCGCGGAACGGATCCCGCAGCGATTCAGCGCGGGCTCGCACCAGCGGGTCGGTGGGCACGGCGAAGGGCAGCTTGGCGATGACCACACAACTCAGCGTGTCGCCAGGGATATCGATCCCCTCCCAGAAGGAGGCGGTGCCGAGAAGCACCGTGCGCGGATTGGCAAGGAACGACTCCAGCACCTGGCGCCGTGTGCCATCCAGTCCTTGACCCAGAACTGCAATGCCTTCGGGACCGAGACGGCGTTCCAGCATGCCGTGGGCCCGGCGCAGCGCGGCGTAGCCGGTGAACAGCGCCAGCGTGCGTCCGCCCAGGGCCATGCCGATGTCGGCGATAAGGCGCGCCATGACCTCGTCGTAGCGGGGATCGTCGTAGGCGGGGACTCCGCTGGGAACAATCGAGAGTGCCTGGGCTACGTAGTCGAACGGTGATTCCAAAACCAGCGTGGCGGCACCGGCGCGCAAACCAAGACGCGACTGCACATATCCGAAGTCGCCGTTGATCGCCAGCGTTGCCG
>JBEPVH010000325.1:0-3285 GCA_041691115.1 bacterium
GTGTCGACCATGTCGGCGGCGATCGGATGCGTGGAAGGCAGCTGATCCTGACGCAGCGCCCAGTTCTTCATGGCGGTGGCGAAGTCGACCCATGCGTTCTTGAACCGGGTAACTTCGAACGACGCCAAGTGCGCCATGTACGTGGCGAAGGACTCATTGAGCCAGAGGTCGTCCCACCACTTCATGGTGACGAGATCGCCGAACCACATGTGCGCCATCTCGTGGAGCAGCGTGTTGGCGCGCCGTGCCTTGACGTTGTCGGTGACCTTGGAGCGGAAGATGTAGACCTCGTTGAAGGTCACACATCCGGGATTCTCCATGGCGCCCATGTTGAATTCCGGTACCAGCATCTGGTCGTACTTGGCGAAGGGGTAGGGGCAGGCGAAGTACTCGGTGTAGAAGTCGAGGCCCGCCTTGGTCAGCGCGAAGATTTCGTCGGCGTCCAGGTGTTGCGCCAGGGAGCGGCGGCAGTAGACACCCAGGGGGATGCCGTTGTGCTCGGAGTGCTCGCCGTGGAATGGGCCGGCGACGAACGCAACCAGGTAGGTCGAGATGACCGGCGTCGTGCCGAAGTCGCGCGTCCGCACGTCCGCGGTTGTGGCATCGCCGGTGACCGGATAGTTTGAGACAACCTCCCAGTCGGCGGGTGCACTGATGTGCATCGTCACCGTGGCCTTGAGGTCCGGCTGGTCGAAGCACGCGAACACCTTGTGGGCGTCGAACGGTTCGAAGTGGGTGTACATGTAGATGTTGCCGTCGACGGGGTCGACGACACGGTGCAGACCGACACCGGTGTGCTGGTACTCGCACTCGGCGACCACGACAAGGCGATTGACGCCGGCAGTGATGCTGCTGAGCTGGACACGCGACCCGTTGAACGCCGAGGTCTCCACAGGGCTGCCGTTCAGCTCGATGCTCTCCACCGACGCGGCGGCGAGGTCGATGAACGATGACGTTGCCGACTCCGCGGTGAACTCGACTGTCGTTATCGAGCGGAAGGTCGTCGCTGAGGCGTCGCCCGAGATGGTCAGGGCGATGTCGTAGCTGAGCTTGGAGAACAGCGTGGCGCGAACCTGCGCTTCGGCGCGACTCAGAGCATCGACGGCTGCAGCGGTACTCATCAGGCAGCCACTCCGTCAGAGGCGCCGTTTCGCGCGGCCCCGGCATCGATGCGGCGTGCCCGCAGGGCACGCTGGGTGCCGTCACGCGCTTCACGCAGCATGCGGTCGGCGCCGTAGGGCAGCTTGCGTCGCAGAACTTTTGTGGTTTCGCGCACCGTGGTCTCCGTGATGTTGAAACGCGGGAACAGCATCTCAGTGATGTCCTCGGCCTCGTTCTCTTCGCGCGTCGCCCAGAGGACGGGCACCGCTGCCATGTAGGCGGCGACATAGGGTTCGACAAGTGCTTCCTGGCCTGGCTGGTTGAATCCACCCATCAGGCGGCCACCCACAACCTCGCCGCGACACAGCGCGCGCAGCGTTGCCAGCGACAACGACCTGTCGTTAATGATCTGGTCCCACGCCTCGCGCTTGGCCGCGGCGGTGGGGATGGATGACAGTGCTGCGGCTTCGCGCCGTTGCGCCACATCGGACGGATCGCGCTGGTATTCGGCGTGGATGGCCGCAGCATCGGCGCGGCCGGCGGCTGCCAGACGCATCACCGAGGCCCAGCGCAGATCGGCGTCACCGGCGAAGTCGAGTCCGGCGATCGTGGCCGTTCCGCTGAGGAGATCGCTCAGCGCATTGAGATGCTGTTTGGTCTCGGATGCGGAGATGTAGGCGCGCGCCCATGTCACCTGCAGGTCAGAGTTCTGTGGTGCCGTCTGCATCGCAGCATGCGCGGTGTCGGCGATGAGGCTGCGCGCTGCTGAGCGGGCACCGTCGGCGCAATACATGTTGGCGGCCAGCAGCGCCTGTGACGTCAGGCGCTCGAGGATGGCGACGTCGTTCTCGTTGACAGCGTGCTTGGCGACCATCTGCACGTAGTGAGTGGCAGGCAGTTCGGCGTCGCGGGCCATGTCCCAGACTGCCGTCCATGCCACAGTGCGCGCCAGCGGATCGCTGATGGCACCGATCGACGCGCGCAGAGTGCGCAACGACACGGCGTCGAAGCGAACCTTGGCATAGGTCAGATCACCGTCGTTGACGAGAATCAGGTCGGGACGCTTGGCGCCGAGGATTCGCGGATCGGCGACGCTTGTGCGGGCGCCGGTGACGTCCAACTCGATGCCGTCACGGCGCACCAGTGCCCCCGTGGCATCCAGGTCGTAGAGGCCGACGCCGATGCGGTGGGTGCGCAACGTCGGGTACTTGGTGAACGCCGTCTGGTCGACGGCGAAGCCGCTGATCTTGCCGCCGCGTGCTGTGACGTGCGGTCGCAGCGTGTTGACAGACGCCGTGCCCATCCATTCGCGGCCCCAGCGCTGCAGATCGCGCTGCGCGGCGCCACCGAGGGCGTCGAGGAAATCAGCCTGGGTGGCGTTGCCGAACCAGTGCTTCTTGAAGTAGTCGCGCAGCCCCTCGAAGAAGGCGTCCTCACCGATGAGTGCGTAGAGCTGGCGGATCACCGATGCGCCCTTGGCGTAGGTGATCTGGTCGAACAACTGGCTGACCTCTTCGGTGGTGTCGACGCGGGCCTTCACGGGATGGGTCGACGGCAACTGATCCTGGGCCAGGGCCAGGGTCTTCTCCGACTGCGCGAACTCGTTCCACGCGTCGGCGCCGAATTCGGTGGTCTTGGAGAGGATGTAATACGCCATGAAGGTGGCGAACGTCTCGTTGAGATGCAGGTCGTCCCACCACTTCATCGTGACCACGTCACCGAAGCCGTAGACGTGCGCCATCTCGTGGAGGATCACCTCGCCGAGGCGCCAGCGCTGCGTCTTGGTGACGCGGCCCTTGGGGATGTACTGGTCGTTGAAGACGACGCAGCCCGGATTCTCCATGGCACCGGCATTGAACTCGGGAACGAATGCCTGGCCGTATTGCGCGAACTGGTAGGGGAATCCGAATGCCGTGGCGAAGAGATCGAGACCGTCCTTGGTCTGCTGGAACATCGCCGCCGCATTGCGGTCCAGGACGTCGCGCTGCGACTGCCGTGCCATGAGGAACATCGGCAGGCCGTTATGGCTCTCGGTCTTGACGACGTAAGGACCTGCTGTGAGATGCGTGAGGTACGGCGGCAGATGCTTGGTGGTGGCGAACGATGTGCGGGTGACACCGTTGCCGAGGACACTGACCTGTGACGACGCTCCGCGTGACCCACCGACGGGATCCTGCCACCCCT
>JBEPVH010000326.1:0-3279 GCA_041691115.1 bacterium
TCGAAGGACTCCGCTTGCTTTACGGGATCGATCTCGTTGCCGTCGCTCACAGATAGCCCTCCTTGGAGTGGACGCCGCCGAGGATAGCCCGGCATGCCAAGCTCCGGGCGATGGAACTCAACTTCGCGTTCTTCGCCGACCGGGCCACGGTACCCCCTGACGGCAAGCTCTACATCCTCGGCGGTGGCTTCGGCGGCCTGGCGCTGACCCAGTTCCCGGCCCGCACCGAGTTCTGCGTCGTGGCCCAGTTCCGCTTCATCGCAGCCGACGCTGACCGCGCCCACACCGTGGAGATGCGTCTCGTCGACGGCGATGGCAGATTCGTCATCCAGCCGGCAACTCTCACTTTCCAGGCTGCGGGCCCCTCGCCCTCAGCCGATGGCGAGGTGACGATTCCCACCGTGACGCTCTTGCAGCCCACGTTCGGCGGCCCTGGCCTCTATGCCGTCGAACTCTGGTACCTGGATGAGCGCATCGAGTCGCTGCAACTTCGAGTGCTCGAGGTTCAGCAACCGGCTTCGCCACCCGTCGAAGCGCCGACCGCCTGACTCAGAGTTCGATGTCACCCATGAGTTCGATGGGTGACGTGTCGATGGGGCGCACCGCGTACTGCTCGGCCGCCGGGATCGCTTCCCACACCGACGTGCGCGCTCGCACCTGATCGCACCGTGCCATCACGGCCGGATCGATGAACTCTGCCGCCAGCACAACCTTGATGGTGTTGAGGGAGTCAGCCGCATCGTCGGCGATTTCCGGCCACGGCGAGTCGAGAGCGGCGATGAGCGCATCGCGCGCTTCGATGACAGCCGCATGCGGTGCATCCTCACCCGGACGCACACCAGAGAGATAGGCCGCGTTGAGCATGTTGTTGCCGAACTTTGCGGCGGCAGCGAGAGCCAGTGCGCCTGACCCGTCTTTCGCGTCGCGGAATGCTTCCGCTGCGGCCAGGTATCCCCATGCGCTGTGGTCACCTTTGCCTGTTTCTACCGCGGCCGTCGTCGCTGCATCGCACAGTGCCTGAAATTCGATACGAGCCATCGTTGAATCCAGATCCTCGGTATCGGGCGCAACGACAGTGGCCTGCAAGGCACTTGCCAAACGCATGATGTTGTCGTCAGTGGGCTCTGCGGCAACCAGGTCACGTGCGTACTGAAACGGGATGTTCGTGTTGCCGTCGACACCCGCGCCGAGTTCTGCGCGCAGCGTCTGCACTGCAAACGTCAGCCCGTCGCCCGGTGCGACATGCAGGACCTCGATACGACTGAAACTGCCGCCATCGGCGCGTGTGCGCGAATAGACGGCGGTCTGTCGCCCCTGCTGCGCTGCCTCAGCCATCAGCGCAGCAACCTGCATGTCGCGTCCTTCACGACCCGTCGCGAAGGAGCGTCCCACCCAATGCAACGTGGAGCCGCCTCTCGAACGATCGACAGCGGCTTCCTCGTAGAAATTCAAATCGGAATGGTCATACCCGAAGAGGCCGAACCGAACGGTCTCCAAGAATGAACCCATCTGGCGGTGGCCTCCGTACAACGTGGCCCCCCGTCCCGCGACCATCCTCACCTGCCATCACGGACATCGGGGGGACATTGAGGCGGACATCGGAACGCCAGTGCGGGCCCGGCGTTACGACAGGTCAGGGGCGCAGCGCTTCAGGTCGATTGCGCGGCGCGGATCCAGGCCGTTGATCCCTGCAACCGGGCGAAGCGAGACCTCCAGCCAGGACTCGCCACGGCGCCGGACATCGCGGACTTCAAAGACGCCCGCGGCAGCCCACTCGTGTTCGTACTTGAGTTCCTTGGGAGCATCGTCGATCACCGGGATCGCGCAAGCGCCCGCCTCCACCGACAGGAGGACCACCGTCTGGCGCCGTTGGGGGGCCGTGCCGTAGCTCCCTGCGATGACGCGCACGTCGGTGAACGATTGAGGGCCGAGGTGGAGAAGAGAGCCGGGCACCAGCAGCCGCAGCAACTTCTTCTCGGGGACCTTGCTGAGGAGGCCGCGCCACATCTCAGGTCCGGTCGGCTCGGCGTGCTGCAAACGATCCAGCAGGGATGATGCTTCTGCGTCCATCGCGAGGGCAGGTGCCGCCAGGTGCCGCAACACGCTGAGACGTACCTTCAGAGCTGCGTCGGCGCTCTCGAACCACGTGGACAATTCACGGTTGTCGATCGCCCTTCCCCTCGTCCCCGTCCCGTCGCGCTTTATGAATCCGAATAAGGCCGAATGAATTGGCCTTAACCGTAGACCCCGCGAAAGGACACGCAACGGACAACCCGGGCGTCAGTGGTATTCGTAGAACCCCTGTCCCGACTTCTTGCCGAGGCGGCCGGCGGCAACCATGCGGCGCAGGAGGGGCGGCGGTGCGTAGGACGGCTCGCCGTATTCGGCATAGAGCGCCTCGCATACGAAGAGGGTCGTGTCCAGGCCGACATAGTCGAGCAGTTCCAGCGGTCCCATGGGATGCGAGCAGCCGAGCTTCATGCCGGTGTCGATGTCCTCGCGAGTGGCGAAGCCGGCTTCGAACACCCTGATCGCATGCGACAGGTAGGGGATGAGCAGCAGGTTGACGATGAAGCCGCCGCGGTCCTGCGCCACGATCACTGTCTTGCCCAGCGATTCGCCGAGTGTTCGGATCGCTGCCAGCGTCTCCTCGGATGTGGCGATCGAGCGAACGAGCTCAAGAAGCTTCATGACCGGCGCCGGGTTGAAGAAGTGCATTCCGATCACCCGGTCGGCACGTCCTGTGGCGGCAGCGATCTCGATGATCGGCAGCGACGACGTGTTGGACGCGAGGATGGTGCCCTCACCGCAGAGTGTGTCGAGCTTGGCGAACACCTCGCGTTTGGTCTCGATGCGCTCGATGATCGCTTCGACCACCAGTTCGCACGGTGCCAAGTCGTCGATCGATGTGGTGAACGTCAGCCGCGAGAGGATTTCGGCTGCCGTCTGGCCGCCCAACTTTTCTGCCTTCTCGGCGCGCGCCAGCGACTTCTCGATCCGCGCCTTGCCGGCGTCGAGAGCTGCCTGGTCGACCTCGGTCACGAACGTCTGGAGCCCGCCCCGGGCTAACACCTCGGCGATCCCCGAACCCATGAGCCCGGCGCCGACGACACCGGCACGTGTGATGGCCATCTGAAACGCCCCCTCGAACGCACAACCACCTCAGCGGGCGGCAACCTGCGGCTCCGTATGATGCCCGGATGACCACGGAGAGGCGGGCCGGTTATATCGGAGGCGATCTGCTGCTGCGCAGCCGGATCGAGGCGGCAGGGCTGTCGC
>JBEPVH010000327.1:0-3275 GCA_041691115.1 bacterium
GGTTGGAATGGCGCTAGGTGGAACGTGGATCTCAACGGCGGGCGCATACCCTGCAGTTGACAGGTTGATTCTGCCGGGCGACGGAATCAACCCGACGATTACGCGAATCCGGTACGTGCTCTAACCGAGGTTGGTGAAGGCCAACTGGGCGATCTGGATTTCCACCGGCTTGGGATCAGCGATCGACGAATCGACGATGCTGACGTGGATCAGGTTCGTCCCCTTTATGGCGACGATCAGCTTGAAACCCGGTGAGTAGTAAGCCTTGTCGCCGATGCCGGGGACGTCGGTTAGCGTCTCGCCGCCGATCGGATGGGAGCGGTTGAAGTCGTATTGGTTGGGTTGGGTTGAACCGGCATCAAGGGTGACGGTGACAACCGCGATGTGGTCCGCCGAGTCGGCGCGGTCGTACGTGCAGTCGGACCGAGTGTCCTCACCCGGCTGAAGAGCAATGCCGGTGAGGCGCTCAGCGTCCGCTTTGGGGAAAATCGTGCAGAGGTGGCTAATGCTTGACCCGGTCGCGACCGCAGTGGCTGTGCCAGCCGGCGGACTGGCCGTCGAAGCCGGGGTCGACGTGGAGCCGGACGTCGTCGTGGAACTGCCACAAGCGGTGGCGAAGACGGTCAGAACGGCGGGGATGATGAATTGCTTGCCCATGCCCGGGATGGTACCCGGGAGCCCGCGGCTGGGGGGCCGACAATGCAGGTGATTGGTTGGAGCGATTGTTAGCGCTCGGTGCGAAGCACGTCGACGTCGGGCAAGGCCATGAGGAGGCATCATCACCCCGCATGACCGACGCCCTCCCGACGAACCCGCCCGCTTCCGCGCCGGCGAGCCTCAAGGCCCTCTGGCCCCTCGTCCTCGAGTTCGCGCTCTCGGACGATGACGACCGCGAGGCGATCCTTGACGGTGCCTCGTCGGAACGCCTACGGAAGCTCGTTGCGTCGGTGGACAGCGACGCCTTCGCAGCCATCAACACCTATTTGGACGATACCGGCAACGCCGAGGAGGCCGTTCCGTTCGGTGACCTCGCGCAGGCCGCCGGGGAGGCGGGTGCGCTGCTGGACGCCCGCGGCGATTCCGCTTAGCCCGGGACCCCCGCGCTTGCTGCCCTTCGGCGAGAATCACCCCTGATGAAGATCAGACGGATCGCGCCACTCACTGCCGCGGCATGCCTCATGGCGGGCTGCGGCACCCAGACGCCGGCCACCCCGCAAGTCTCGGCGAGCAGTTCGGCTCCGAGTGCCATCCATGCGTACAACTGGGCGGGCGTGACGGCCCCTGGTGCGGCCTGCTTCAGCTCGGCTCCGATTCACTTGAAGGCCGAGACCACCACCGATAGCACCGGCGCGGCAACGACCACGGGAAGTGCGCTTATTCCCAACGACACGGTCGGACACCCCAGCAACGTCGCCGCCGGGGGCCCCGGCTACGTGCACCTGTTCGTGGACCCCAAGGCTGTTGCCTACGGAGATCTTGACGGGACGGGCGGGGACGAGGCTGCCGTCGTCTTCCTCTGCGACAACAACGGCGGAACGGCCAGCGGTGCGCTGTTGATGACTGTCGGTATCTACCGTACCGAAGGCGCGGACGTTAGCCTCATCGAGTTGGTCAAGCCCGGTGGTGAGCCCCTCGGTGACGGGCGTCCACCCCTTGCGAAAGTGATCACTCTATCGCCGGGGAAATTGGTTATCGACGTGCTTTTCTTCGGGCCGATCGATCAAACGTCGACTCCGTCGGGCCGTGCTCGGACGACCTGGACGTACGCTGACGGGCATCTGTCGGCGGGCAGCACGATCATCCTCCACGCGCCGGACACCGCGTAACCCTCACGCCGCCGAGCCCGTTGACCGACCATCGCGGCGGTCACATCGCTTTGTGGCGGCCGATGTTCGTGCTCAACCCGTGCGGCAAGGGGAACGTCGGTGGATGATCAAGATCAGGTCGTCGCGTCTTCGTCGGCACGAACCTGGACGCGCAGACGGTTCCTGAAAGTGGGAATCGGTGGCGCCGCGACGGTCGCCACTGGCGCCGCAGGGGTCGCGCTCGTCGCTCACGGGATTCTCCCCGGCAAACACATCCTGGATCAGCTTGATGGCGCGTGCAATGTGTCCCCTCCGATGCTTGAATACGCATCCTTGGGCCAGGAAGTATCTGGGTCGTTCCACTCCGCGGCCCGCAATGGCACTGTCGGATACACGATTGGATATCCACCGGGATATCGCTCAGGCGACGAGATCCCGCTGGTGGTCATGCTGCACGGCTTTGGAGCAGACCATGCGAGTGCGCTGTCAAAGATGTCGCCTGCTCAGGCAGTAGCTCTCAAAGTGGGAGGACGCGCGATTACACCGATGGCGCTGGTGACCGTCGACGGTGGCCAAGGCTTTTGGCACCCGCATGCTGGCGACGATCCGATGACCATGGTCACGAAAGAACTCATCCCGATGTGTCAGGGGTTGGGTCTGGGGCGTCCTCCGCGAGCAATCGGGATGATGGGAATTTCCATGGGGGATATGGAGCCTTGCTCTTCGCTGAGAAGTTTCCAGGTCTTGTCGCGGCGGTCGCCGCCATCAGCCCTGCTGTGTGGACGAGCTACGACCAGGCTTATCACGTTGACGCGAACTCCTATGCCTCCGCGGAAGACTTTGCGCAGTACAACTCAGTCGCGCATGCGCAGGCGTTGGACAAGACCCCTGTACGTGTTGCAGCCGGTGTCGACGACTCTTTCTATCCAGGTGTCCAAGAGCTGGTGAAGGTACTTCCGTCCAACGCCGACGTCTATCTCGGCCACGGTTGCCACGACGAGAGCTTCTTCGCTGAACAAGAACCACCGTCGTTAGCGTTCCTCGCGGGACATCTCGGGCGTCCCGCACCGGCCTAGCGTAGGCAATCGGCTGGGCGGCTTAGGGTCCCTGGTAGACGATGACGTGCCACTGACACGTGTTCACGCCCGGGTGGACCAGGGTTGCACGAATGGCGTAGTGGCCCGCGGGCGCATAGTCGTGTGTCGTGGTGCCGTTGTCGTCGTACGTGAACTGACCGCCACCGGTCTCCGTCAGCGTGGCTAGATCGGTGTTCGTGTCGGTGTTATGCGGTGTGAAGCGCATCGTCTCGCCCATGCCATCGGGTCCGTAGGTGCCGTTGCACGTTACGGCGAAGTGGTAGTACCACCCCGCAGCGACGCTGAAGGGTGCACCGCTCGCTGGCGCGGTTCCCGGTGAGCAGGATGTGACGTCAACACCAATTGCGTGACCGCCAGGCGGAGGGCCGCCCAG
>JBEPVH010000328.1:0-3268 GCA_041691115.1 bacterium
GGGTAGTTTCGATGCATGCCTGATCCCGCTGCCGCCGCACCCGCCGAGCCCGAGGCCACCGCGACGCCTGCAGATCCTGCAGCGCCCGCGACCGATGCACCCACGGCTGAGATGCCTGCCGCCGATGCTCCCTCGGGCACAACGCCGCCGCCGCATGCACCCGAGCCGCCCGAGCCCGGCATTCCGCAGCCGCGTCCCGGCAGCGGTCACATGCGCCGTCTGCCCCGCGTTGCCGCAGTCTTCGCCGCTGCCGCCGTCGTCCTGTCTCTCGGCTACGGCGTCACCGCAGGCGGACCTGACAACAGCGGGCCGGTTTCGCCCGGTACCACCACCTCGCAAACCCAGTCGCCGGGCCAGTCGACGGCACCGACCACGAATCCGACGACACCGGAGCACACGACACCTGTAGCACCCGAGCACAACCTGCCGGGTTCCGACCTGCGCATCGTCGCCACCTCGGCGGGCGGATACCAAGTCGGTAGTTCCACGCTGCGCACCGATCAGGTGAACTTCGAGATCACCAACGACGGCAAGGACGCGTCGGGCCCGATCACTGTCTCACTGGAGCGCTCGGGCGTTCCCGCCGACATCAAGGGCTGGAGCGGATCGCTGCAACTGCCGGACTACGGCGGCGAGAGCACGGACCTCACCCTGGTCGGCGGCAAGCTGATGATCCCGTCGCTGCCGTCGGGCGCCAAGGCATCGCTGGCCGCTACGTATAACTTCAACGGCACGCCGAAAAACGTCACCATCAAGGTGGAAGCACCCGGCAGCACGATCCTGACGCAGGCTTCATCGCCGACGACCGGCGAACTGGGCCACTGACCGGCTGGATACCCCTAGAGGGTGTCCCGGCTGGGCAGAGAGCGGCGCGCCGTCACACGCGCACCGGGAAGGTCCTGGGTCCTCTGGGAACCCGCGCGTTCGCGCGCCGCTAGGTCATGGGCGGCATGGACCAGCTTCTCAAGAGCACGGCCCGTTCCCCGGGAGCGTTCGAACATCTGGGCGATGGCGGCCACCTGAGGATCACGAGGGGATCCGCCCGCGAGCGACAGCACGAGAATCTCGTGGCCGATCGTCTGAACGTCCGGTGTCAGGCCGAGAATCTCGCTGGGCCGCCGGTGGTCATCTGGCATGGGAACTCCTCATGGCGCCTCGCGCATCCCAATCGTATGCCTGCCAGGTTCGAATATCCAGCCCCACGAGCAGTTTCGACATCTCCGTCATGCCCGGGCGCCTGCGATGTCGGCCTCGTGACACGCAGCTACTGCTGCTTTACCTCGGAGGTCAGCGCCACGATGGAGGCCCGGGCATCGCCGAAGAGCATCAGCGTCTTGGGCTCGTAGAAGAGCGGGTTGTCGACGCCGGCAAAGCCTGTCGCCATCGAGCGCTTGAGCACGACGGTGGTCTGGGCCTGGTCCACGTTGAGGATCGGCATGCCGTAGATCGGTGATCCGGGGTCGTTGCGGGCCGCAGGATTGACCACGTCATTGGCCCCGATGACGATGGCGACGTCGGCGCGGGCGAACTCGGGATTGATGTCGTCCATCTCGCGGAGCTGGGGGTAGGGCACGTTGGCCTCGGCCAGCAACACGTTCATGTGACCGGGCATACGGCCCGCCACGGGATGAATGGCGTACTTGACCTCGACGCCGCGGCGCTCAAGCTCGTCAGCCAGTTCCTTGACGTCGTTCTGGGCACGGGCAACAGCCATGCCGTAGCCCGGCACGATGATGACGAGGCGCGAGTAGGCGAGGAGGGGAGCGAGATCCTCGGAGGTCGTGGACCGCACCGTGCCGCCACCGGCACCTGTCGTCGAGGCCACCTGGCCGGCGCCCTGACCGAAGGCACCGAAGAGGACGTTGAAGAGCGAGCGGTTCATCGCCTTGCTCATCTGCTGCGTGAGGATGAATCCGGACGCGCCAACGAGGGCACCGGAGACGATCAGGCCGTTGTTCCCAAGGACGAATCCTGTCGCCGCGGCTGCCAGGCCCGTGCACGAGTTGAGCAGCGAGATGATGACCGGCATGTCGGCTCCTCCGACGGGAATGACGAACAGGATTCCCAGGAGCAGCGTGATGCCGATGTAGATGAAGAGCAACTCGATCGACGGCGCCACGACGATGTAGGCGCCCAGACCGATGATCGCCAGCAGCAACAGTCCGTTGAGAGGGCGCTGCAGGGGATAGGTGACAGCGCGTCCGCTGATCAGTTCCTGCAACTTGCCAAAGGCGATGACCGAGCCGGAGAAGGACAGCGACCCGATGAAGCACGACACCAGCACCGAGATGATCTCGGCATTGCTGGAAAACCCGGGGAAGGCGATGAAGCCGTCGAGGCCGGTGCGGAAGTCGTCGATACCGATCAGTGCTGCGGCACCGGCACCCATGCCGTTGAAGAGGGCAACCATCTGCGGCATCGCCGTCATGCGCACGGCGCGCGCCGAGAAGCCGCCGACGGCCGTACCGATGAGAACGGCGATTCCCATCACAGCCCAGTCGAAGTGCATGGAATCGGTTGTCGCCACCTGCGACAGGGTCACGACCAGGGCCACGAGCATGCCGAACCCGGCAATGAAGTTGCCGCGTCGTGCCGTCGCCGGCGAACCCAGCATCTTGATGCCGGTGATGAAGCAGCCTGCAGTGACCAGATAACCCAACGTCGCCCACGCCGGAGCACCCGTGCTCACCGGCTCGGCAACCGCCAGCAATGCGTTCACTCGCCTTCCTTCTTGGGCTCGGGACGCTTCTTGAACATTTCAAGCATGCGGTCGGTGACAACCCAGCCACCGACGACATTGAGCGTGCCCAGCAGCACCGCGCAGAAGGCGATAACGGTGCCCGCTGTGCCACCGGCGACGCCGGCGACCGAGAGCGCACCCACCAGCACGATGCCGTGGATGAAGTTGGTGCCCGACATCAGCGGCGTGTGCAGCGTCGGGGGAACCTTGGTGATCAGTTCGAACCCAATGAAGACGGCGAGCACGAACACAAACGCATCGAGGGCCAGGGATTGGGCAGTCACTTGGCAGCTCCGGAAAGCATGGCAGCGATGTCATCGCCGCGCGGTTCGCCTGCATGCGTCATGCACGTCTGTGCCAGGACCTCGTCCTCGAAGTTGATGGCGACAGCGCCGTCATTGACGAAGGCCTGGACGAAACGCAGCAGGTTGTGCGCGTAGAGCTGTGAAGCCTGCGCCGGCATCTGCGCCGGGAGGTTTTCGGCACCGATGATGAGCACTCCGTTCTCGAGAACTTCCTGCCCAGGCT
>JBEPVH010000329.1:0-3255 GCA_041691115.1 bacterium
GTGGTGTAGACCGGCAGGGATGAGCATGCGGTTCGCGAATCCGTAGACGCCGCCGCCCAGGACGGCATTACCGGCCACGGCGTGGCCTACCCACGACAACGCCATGTTGAACAGCGGGTAGACCAGGGCCAGGACGACGCCGGCGATGAGGCTCGTGAGGGAGGTCAGGATGGGAACCAGGCGGCGGCCGCTGAAGAAGCCGAGGAAGTCTGGCAGCTTGGTGCGATAGAACTTCTGCCACAGTGAGGCGGAGAACAGGCCGACGATAATGCCTGCGAGCACTCCGTAGTTGACGAGCGCGGGCTTGCCTGCCGTGTCCACCTGCCCGGCGAGGACCAGCGGGGACATCGCCTTGAAGACCCCGTCGATGACCATGTAGCCAACTACGGCGGCCAGGGCGGTGGAGCCGTCCGACTTCTTGGCCCAGCCGATTGCGATGCCGACGGCGAAGATCAGAGGCAACCAGGTGAAGACGGCGTTGCCGGCCGCCGAGATAACGGCGGCGCCGCCCTCGAAGCCGGGGATTGCGCCCAAGAGGTCACCCTGGCCAAGGCGCAGGAGGATGCCCGCGGCGGGCAGGACCGCGATGGGAAGCATAAGCGTGCGGCCAAGCCGCTGCAGGGTTCCGAAGACGGCATTGGGTTTCTTCTCGGGCGCCAGGGCGGTGGTCTCAGATGTTGACATGGTGTGCACCTCTGCGAGTTCGGATGGGGCTTGTGGAGGACCAGGCAAACCGGTACTGTCTGGTTATAACCAGTTCAGTGTGATCCACCCCACGGGAACCTGTCAAGGGAGCCGCCGCACCAACCGGATCCAATTCATACTGGTCACACCGGGGCCGCCGGCCACGGATTTCGAGAAGTGCTTCCCCAGGGCGGCACGGTCAGAAAGGAGTTGCCATGTCAAAGGCAGAGAAGATCATTAAGGGGCTCGGGGGAGCCGGCAACATCGTCGAGATCGAGGCGTGCATCACGCGCCTGCGCACGGAAGTCAAGGACGCCTCGCTGGTGAGTGAGGCGGCGCTGAAGGCAGCCGGGGCGCACGGTGTCCTCGCAGCCGGCCGTGCCATTCAGGTCATCGTTGGCCCCGAGGCCGACACGCTGGCCGACGACATCGAGGACCTCCTCTGATGGCGGAGGCACTGGTCGTCCGTTCACCCATCACCGGCACCGTGGTGCCGATTGGCGAGGTCCCGGACCCGGTCTTCTCGGCGCAGATGGTCGGCTCCGGCGCGGCCATCGAGCCGCCGGCAGGGGCGGTGTTCGATGTCGTGTCACCGGTTGCGGGGAAGATCATCAAGCTGCTTCCGCATGCGTTCATAGTGGTTGACGCCGCAGGGCGGGGAGTGCTGACCCACGTCGGAATCGACACGGTGAAGCTGCAGGGTGAGGGATTCTCGCTGCTCACCGAGAAGGGTGCGAGGGTCGACGCCGGCGCTCCCGTCATGCGGGTGGATCCATCTGCCGCCGTGGCTGCCGGATACTCGCTGGTAAGCCCCGTCGTCGTGCTTGACACGAAGCCGAACACTGGGACTCCGATCGCCTCCGGCGCTGTGCTGGCGGGGGCTGAGCTGTTCTCGGTTCCATAACGCAGAGACAAAAAACCGCCAGCCGCGCCGACAGCTACATCCGCACTTCCATGTTCAGGGAGTATCTGTCAGAGCGGTACCACGAGCGGGCGTGCTCGATCTTGAGGTCCCCCGAGTAGGACGTGCGGTCGAAGAACAGCACCGGCGCGCCCGTACCGTTGCCGAGCAGGGCGCCCACATCCGCCGGGGCGCCCTCCGCGCGCACGCTCTGGCGGGCACAGTCGATCTGGTGGCCGAGTTGCCCTGCCAGGGCCTTGTAGACGGAACCTGTGAGGTCAATGTCAAGCAGGCCCTGGGCGTGCTGCGGGTGGTACCAGGCGTCGTCGACGCTGACCGGGCGCCCGTCCGCGAGGCGCAGGCGGCGCAGGTGGATCGCCTCGGTGCCCCGCGACAGGCCGAGGGCGTCGGCCGTGTTCGCGGGGACTTCCGCGATCTCCGCAGTGAGCACAACGGTGCTGGGGATGTGGCCCTGGGACTCCATCTCCTGGGTGAAGGAGGCGAGGTGCAGGGTGGACTGAACGGCGGAATCGGCCACAAACGTGCCCTTGGCAGGGACCCGAACCAGGTGGCCATCGGTGACTAGACGGCCGATTGCGGCGCGGACGGTGATGCGGCTGACGCCGTACGCGTCCATCAGTGTGCGCTCGCTCGGGAGACGCGCGCCCGGCTCCAGTTCTTCCTTGGCTAGCTTGAGGATGATCGTGCGGAGCTGCTCGTGTTTGGGCACTTGGGTGTTACTGATGTGCAGAGAGGCGGATCGCGCCTCGCTCTGGCGTGTTGCCGGCACTTGTGACCCCTTGTTCATGGAGCGATCCGGTTCGGACCACTTACTCGCATTATGTCACGTCCGTTGTGGAACGGGTCTGGATCTACGAGGTCGATCTCGACTCCTGGAGTGCCGTCTCGATCCCATATACGGAGCCGTTGGTGTGCCAGCACGCTCTCCCAGGAATCATTGACGGCAAAGACCGGAACGGTGCCGCCCAAGGATGCGGCGCACTTCATCCTGGACATTATCCCGACCAGCGTCATCGGCGCGTTTGCCAGCAACAGCCTCCTTCAGGTCCTCTTCTTCTCTGTCTTCTTCGGTGCTGCCATTGTTGTGATCGGCCGCGAGCGTTGCATGCCCGTGATCAGCCTCATGGAAACGGTCCTTGAGCTGAACTTCAAGATCATGACTGCGTGGCCACCTTCGTGGTCTCCAAGTGGGAGGGCCAGTTCGACCGCAGCGTCATGGTCCGTGCGTTCCGGGGCGAAATCACCAACCATGACTCGGCGATCAATCACTGAAGGGGGGTAGCCGTCACCCAAGTTCTGCGGCGGACCGAACCCGGACGACATCCCCGAGTTCCAGATGAGCAGGCGCTCACCCGGCGGTGCCGGGCATGCCGGACCGAACCCGGACGACATCCCCGAGTTCCAGATGAGCAGGCGCTCACCCGGCGGTGCCGGGCATGCCGGACCGCCGCAAGAGCGAAGCTCGGACACGATCAACCACGAATAGCCGCCGCCCACACACAGAACCCCGTCCCGTTCCCGCCGCGGCGGGGTTTGCCCGAAATACGATCAGGGCCAGGGGCGACGGCGGGCACTGGACGCCGGGGCGATCCGGGTCGAGTTGGAAGCCTACGCCCCGAGGGTGTCCTGCCGGGTCCACGGCGTGACCG
>JBEPVH010000330.1:0-3177 GCA_041691115.1 bacterium
GAGGCGCACTCTTCATGCCCTTGGAACCACCGCCCTTCTTGCCACCGCCGGCGTACTTCTCCTCGTATGTGAGGGTGCCCGCGGTGATCGGCATTTCAAGGATCGAAGCGCGCACATCCTCGCCGCGACCGAGGACCGCACAGTTGACCTCGATAATCGATTCCTGCAGCGGTTCGACAAGAACTGTGTCGTCGTACACGGTGGCGAGGTCGATGGCATCTCGCAACTGCTGCGCATCGGCGGCGGGGCCTACCCCCACCGACGATCCCAGCGACGCGGGTTTGACAAAGACGGGATAGCCGAGGGCCATCTCTATGGCCGCGAGCACCGACGCCGGATCATTGATCCAGTGGCGGCGGGTCACCACAACATCGTCGAGAACGGGCAGTTGAGCGGCGCGGAAGACGCGCTTGGCAAGAGGCTTATTCATGGAAAGTGCACCCGCTGTCACGTTGCAGCCGGCATAGGGAACACCCCAGAGCTCGCACAGTGCTGCCAGCGTGCCGTCCTCCCCGTTCGACCCGTGCACCAGCGGGATGACAACGTCGACATGCATCAGTTCCGGCGCCGCTCGGCCGAGAAATCCCTTCTTCGGGCCGGTCGGCGCCAGACGACCCGGCTGGGCTGCGCCGACGAGCGGCGACACGTGTGTGGCATTGCGCCGCAGCTCGTCCACATCATGAAATGCATCGAGGCGGAGCAGGTCGTCACCGGTGTACCAGAGGCCGTCCTTGGCGATGTACAGCGGAACCGGAATGTGGCCCGCTGGCAGCGTTGCCATCACCTGCTGCGCGGTGATCACCGAGACCTCGTGTTCCACCGAGCGACCGCCGAAGATCACGCCGACCCGTACGTCACTCATGCTCCCACCTTCTCGGCCTCGCCGACGATGACGATCTCTGGTTCAAGGTCGACACCGAACTTCTCGAGCACGGTGTCATGTGCGAGGTTGACGAGAGCCAGGACATCGGCAGCTCGGGCACTCTGCGTGTTGACGATGAAGTTGGCATGGATCGGCGAGATCTCAGCGCCACCGTGACGCGTTCCCTTGAGGCCGGCGGCCTCGATAAGGCGCCCGGCATGGTCACCGGGAGGGTTGGTGAACACCGACCCGAGAGAGCGGATTCCATACGGCTGTGTAGCCTTGCGTTTGGCCGAGATTTCATCGGTGCGCGCCCGCACAGCTGCGGGATCGTCGCTGCTGACAGTGAACCGCGCAGCCACCACGATGTGGTCACGCAGTGTCGTCTTGAAGACCGACGTGCGATAGGCGAATTCACATTGCGCGGCTGTCAGGGTCACGATGTCGCCGCTGCCGCTGACCGCATCGCAGTCGATGAGTCCGTCACGCACCTCGCGACCGAAGGCGCCGGCATTGCCCCGCACCGCGGCGCCGCAGGTGCCGGGGACGCCGATGCCGAACTCGAGCCCCGCGAGGCCCAGCTTGGCGCAGTCGAGGGCGGCGCGCGGCAGCATGCAGCCGCCCTGCAGTTCGACGCTGCCGTCCTCGGAAGTACTCATGCGCTTGTCGGCGAGCTCGATGACGACACCACGAATGCCGCCGTCCAGCACCAGCGTATTGCTGCCGGCGCCGATGACGGTGATCGCCACCTGCTCCTCATGACAGCGGCGTACGAGATCCGCCAGCACTGCCGTCTCAGTGACCTGGAGAAACCAGTCGGCAGGGCCGCCGATGCCGTACTGCGAATGCCGCGACAGCGATTCATCGCGGCGCATGCCAGGAATCCGTGTCAGCCAGTCATGCGGCATCGGCATCTCCCAGACCTGCGTGGAGACGGGTCGCGATCTTGTCGAAGCCGCCCAGCGACAGCACGACGATGACGTCGCCGGGCTGCGTTGTCGCACGCAATAACTCGATGGCGGCGCTCGAGGACTCGACGACTGTCACCTGCTCGATCGATGTGACCTTGGCGGCAACATCATCGGACGTGACTGTCACTGCCGAACCGCGCTCCCGCGCTGCTTCGATGGGCCCGAGTATCAGCGCGTCGGCGCCCTCAAAGGCACCCGCATAGTCATCAAGCAGTGTCAGCGTGCGGGAATAGGTGTGCGGCGTGTGCACGGCGATGATGCGGCGCCCCGGGTAGCGATCACGTGCCGCCGCCAGCGCGGCGCGGCATTCGGTCGGATGATGGGCGTAGTCATCGACGACAGTGCGTCCGGCAACGTCGCCGATGATCTGAAAGCGGCGCGCCGGACCACGGAACGTGGCGCACGCCGCCACGCAATCCTTGAGCGGCGCACCGGCGAACGACGCCAGCAGGAGTGCGGCGACTGCATTGGCTGCGTTGTGGGCACCGGGAAAGGTGAGCGCAATGTCGAGTTCTGCCCCCTCTCCTGCCAGGTGAAAACGCTGCAATCCGCCGTCATCACCCGCCGGGGTTATCAGCCAGTCTGCTTCCGCTGCCAATCCGTAGGTCACCGCCCTGCATGAGGCCGTGTCGCGCAGCGCCACCGCCTCGGCATCGTCGGCGCAGAGAACGAGCAGCCCATCGACAGGCATCGCCGCCGCCAGTTCGAGGAACGGGGCGCGGTACTCGTCGAGTGTCGGGTAGATGTCGGGATGGTCAAGCTCGAGCCGCGTGACGCAGGCGGCGTTCGGCTTCATATGAAGAAACTTCGGCCGTCTGTCCCAGGGTGCCGTGGTGTACTCGTCGCCCTCGAAGACGAAGGGACCGCTGCCCAGGCGCGCCGACGCACCAAGATCAAGAGCTGTCGAACCCAGGCGCAGACCCGGATCCAATCCAGCGACGTTGAGCATGTGCGCCACCAGCGCGGCTGTCGTCGTCTTGCCGTGGGTGCCACAGATGGCAAGCCGCACACGGTCAGAGGCGAGGCGCGTGTAGAACTCGATCTCGGATGTGTGGGTGATGCCGCGTTCCTGCACCGCCAGCCATTCGGGATTGGTCTGCCGCGTCTGATTGCCGACGACCACCTCATCGGGCACGCCCCAGCGATCGAGGTTGGCAGCGTCCGAGCCGTCAATCCACTCGATGCCCGCGGCGGTGAGGATGTCGGTGGTCGGCGGATAGGCGCCGTCATCACTCCCTGTCACGCGAAATCCCGCGTCACGGGCGAGCAGTGCTGCGCCGGAGACTGCGTAGCCGCAGATGCCGAGAAAGTGCAGGTGCTTGGCTGTCATCGGCTTGCCGCTGC
>JBEPVH010000331.1:0-3248 GCA_041691115.1 bacterium
AGGCAGCGGATGAGAACCAGTTGGGACATCTCGTCATTGTCCCGGACTTACGCATGCAGCTGGCAGCGGGGTAAGCGGTTCTGTCATCAGGGATCCAGGTGCCGCCGGCCATCGATCACCCGAAGAACAATCAGCGCGTCCTCGTCAACGCGGTAGATGACGACATGGGGACTGACAACGAGGACGTGGTCTCTGGGACGTCCGGTAACGCGGCGATACATCGCGGGGAACGGCGAAGCCACCAGCCACTCCACCTCGGTGACCACGGCCTCGGCCTGTCGCGGCGCACGTTCGTGGATCGTCTGCAGTTCGGAGAGGGCGCGGTCAGCCCACATGAGCCGCATTGGCTACCCCCGAGACCTCGGGCTACTGAGCGTCTTGGGGCGGCAGCCCCACGACGCGGCGCGCCTCGTCGTGGCTGTGCAGCTTGGCGTCGCCACGATCAATGGCCGCGTGCTGCTCATCGAGTTCGGCCAGCAATGCCGGATCGCTCAAGACCTTCTCGACAACCTTGTCGAAGGGGTCCGGTTCGAGATGGGGAATCGCCGTGGCCATACTCCGATGGTACCCGACGATCGCCCGAAGCCTCGGTGACGCACCGGCATCACTCGGTGTGGGCGTCCGGGATGTCGATGCTGCGATCAATCCAACGCTGCAGAGCATCGCGCGGCACCCTGACCATCCGTCCAAGGCGGACGGCTGGGAGTTCGCCGCGTCGCGGGCGACCGGCTCTCGCTCGGAGGGGGACGTGGGCCCCTGTGATGGCCGTGCCGGCCCCGGGTCCTAGGCGAGCGGGAGCAGCGGCTGCGTGGGGTTCACGCGTGTGACGCTAACGCGCCAGTGTTTGCATGGTGTCCACAGTTTTCCGCGACGCATGCTGGACACCAACAACCCCCTGGCCGACTGTCCGCCCGCTGTCCCTTGGGCATTGCAACCATGACGGCGAGCGGGGATTACCTAATGGCCGGAGACTCCAATGCTCATGCTCATGAGGCGACTTCTCCTCCTCGTCGGGATCACGGCACTCGCGGTCGTGGCAACTGTGCCCAACGCCGGTGCTGGCATGACGCCAACGGCCATAAAGACGTACTCCGTAACAAGATCCGGGTGCACGCTGGAGGCAGTCGACGCGCACCTCTGGACGCTACAGTCGCCGCATTACGTCATGGCGGACACCACCTACTTCGCCTGCGGAAACAGGAACGTCAGCATCCGGGTCGTCACACGCCTTGAGACGGTTTACGGGCCTGGCAATATCACGACGCTGAAAACCGCATCGCTCACATCCAATGCCGCATTCGGTCCGATGCACTACATCACCGCTGGCGTCCGGTGCCCCGCTGGAGGTTGGTTCCGGACAGTGTCTCAAGGGCAGGTGATGCAGAGCGGGAAGTACGTGACCGTGGCGAGCCTGACGTCCAACTGGACGCGGCTCAGCTGCTAACCTCGGCGGGCGCCGTCGTTTGCGCGCCAACGCGCCGTCCGCGGGCCTAGCCGTTCACCCACGACCTTCGGATGCTCACCCGCGGCCATCATCAACGTCGCCATTGTGTGGCGCAACCCATGGATCGGAATCCGCGGGATGCCGTGGTCGTCCTGAAGCCGCTAGAACGCCTTGCGCATCCACCCCGAGGTCAGCGGCAGACCGACGTCCGACGTGAACACGAGGTCGAGGTCGGTCCAGGAATCCCCGGCATCCGCCCGGCACTGCGCCTGCGCGACCCGATGTCGTCGCAACGCTTCGAGCAGCTGCGGGGGCACCGACACCGGCCGCGCCGACCGGTGCGTCTTTGTCGCCTTGAAACGCACGACGCCGTCGTGCCGCGAATCGAGTGCCTGCAACACGAGCATTCGCCCGTGCGCCCAGTCCACGTCTGCCCAACGCAGCGCGAGTAGCTCGCTGAGTCGCAGTCCGCACAGCATCGCCATGCGCAGCGGAAGCTCGAAACGTATTCGAACTTTGGTACCCCGTATCGGATTCGAACCGATGATCTCCGCCTTGAGAGGGCGGTGTCCTGGGCCACTAGACGAACGGGGCTCGCCGAAGTGCGTTGATTATAGGCGGCGCCTAGATCTTCTCCGGAGCGGCGATGCCGAGCGTGGTCAGCGCATCGCCCAGGACCCGGCGGGTCGCTGCCACGAGCCGAAGGCGGTAACGGCGCATGGCCACGTCCGCCTCGCGGACTATCGGATCCGTCTGGTCATAGAACTCTGACATCGCCGACGCCAGTGAGAAGGCGTAGCTGCAGAGGGATGAGGGCGACAGCTGCGATGCGGCCTCACCGAGAGCGGCGGCGTAGCCGTCGATGCGATGCAGCAGCTGACGTTCCACCGGAAGCACGACCTCGGGGAGTTCCAGCGGCAGGCCGTCGTCGTCGACCTTGCGCAGGATGCCGCAGGTGCGTGCGTAGGCGTACTGCAGGTAGACACCCGTGTCACCGTGGGTGCGCGTCGCATCCTCGAAGTCGAACGCAATGATCTGGTTGAGCGTGAACTTCTGCAGGTAGTAGCGCACAGCCCCGGCGGCGACGCCGCGCACGACGTCAGGATCCGCCTCCTTGGCGTTGGGCGAGGCGGCGACGATGTCGATCACGCGGTCGAGGAGCTCGTCGGCGCGGATCTCGATGCCGTCGCGGCCGGAGAAGGGATACATCTCTTTGCCGTCGGAGATGTCGATGCCCAGCTGTTGAGCGGCGCCGCGCGAAAGGGCCACCACTTCATAGGCGAGGTGCACCGACTGTTCTGCCTCTTTCTCGTGGCCCAGCCGAGCCAGCGCCTGCTTGACGATGCCCTGAGGATAGGACTGCCGCGTATCAATAACGTTGACCACGCGCTGAGCCACGCCGAAGCGGCCGCGGGCCTCCTCGCCGTCGCCTGCTGTCGTCGTCCACAGTCCGTCGTGCCCCGGCCATTCGCGGTAGCGGAAATCGCGGCCCAGCAGGCCGAACTTCCACAACTGATAGGCCGTGTCCTTGGCTGTGTATGTGGCGACACCGTTGGACTTGACGAACACCTTGCCGGCATCCTCGTCGGCAGCCTCGTCGTTGTCGGCGGCCTCGGCAGGCATCACCCAGCAACCGGCCAGCTTGCCGTTGTCCACCTTGACGACGGCTCCACTCTCGGCGAGCTGGTCGAACGCCTGACGCCAGAAGCCGAGATGCAGGATGTCGGACTCCCACGCCAGCAACTCGTAGTCGATGCCGAAGCGGGCCATCGTCTGCAGATGGCAGTCGACGATCTTCGTCGCC
>JBEPVH010000332.1:0-3234 GCA_041691115.1 bacterium
TAAGAGACAGGCCCCAAGGCGTCAATGCCATGTGGGACATGCCGTTCCTTGTGCAGTCGGTGGTGACGTGGCCATTGGCGCAGGTGGCAGGGCCGGTCTTCGCCTACAACGCGATGATGCTACTGACGCTCGTTCTCAATGGCTGGATCGCGTTTGTGTGGTTGCGGCGCCACTTCCAGGGTGCAGCTGCCATCGCGGGTGCGGTGGCTCTGATGTGGGCGCCCTTTGTGTCCATCCACCTGCTCGCCAGCCATATCACGCTCCTGTCTTTGTGGACTCTCATTCTTCTGATCATCTGCCTTGAGGAGATGGTCATCGTGCAGAAGGCGCGGCGCTGGCGCCTCGGCATCAGTACCGGATTGCTTGGGGTCTACCTGTTGCTCGGATCGGAGGAACTGCTGGCTCTCTTCTCGATGACTGCCGCGATTGTTGTTGGTGTTCTTGTCGTACTCCGCTGGCGCGAGGTGCGCAGTCGTTTCAAATACTTCGTGACGACTGCAGGAATCGCGCTGCTGTCATTTCTGGTGGTGGGCGGCTATCCGCTGTGGTACCAGTTCCTTGGACCCGGCGCTATTCACGGGGCCATCGAACTGCGAAATGTCTTCGTCACAGATGCGGTGTCGCTGGTGGTGCCGTCGCCCGCACAGTTCTGGAACTGGGGCGCTGTATCGGCGACGCAGGCGCATGCCTGGACAGGCAACTCACACGAATCCACGGGCTTCATCGGCATTCCGATGTTGCTGCTGCTGGCAGGCGTAATCGTCTGGCGGCGGCGCGAACTGGGGATGCGGGTCGCCGGACTCTCGATGGCGGTTTTGACGGTGTTGTCGCTGGGACCGCATCTTCATGTCGGCGGCACCGACACATTGGTTCGCATGCCCGGCGTGATCCTGGCGCACCTGCCCGTGATCGACAATCATCTGCCAGGGCGACTGTCTCTTTTTGTGGACATCGGCATCGCCTTTGCGCTTGCGGCATTCATTGATGCTGTGCCATGGCGCGCCGGCCAGATGCGTTACGGAGCCGGTGCGCTCCTGGCCATAGCTGCTGTCTCCTGGGTTCCGAACCTTCCGATCGCCACTTCCCGGCCGGAGGTTCCTGCGTACTTCATGCCCGGTGGCGATGGTGCCGCAGTGCAGCGCGGAACAGTCGCCCTGATAGCACCGTATCCCGGCGTGTTCGAGACGGCAGATTCGATGATGTGGCAGGCATTCACCAATGACAAGCTCTCCGTCGTCGGTGGGCGCGCCATCGTCGCCGGGCCGGGCGGAGCAGGTCAGTTCGAGCTCAACACGCCGATGAAGCGCATAGTCGACGACATCAGGAACAAGGGCGTGCTGCCCGACATGACGGACGCGTTGCGCACGCAGTTGTTGTCCGACATGCACACCGAGAATGTCTCTCTGGTGATCGTCGGGCCAATGTACTACCGCGAAAAGGCAGTCGAGTTCATGACCTGGCTGATGCAGGGCCCACCCGAGGAGGTCCAGGGCGTTGAGCTCTGGCATCTCAGCTAGCAATGTGCCGGTGACGGCGAATCTTTTCGCACGACACAAACGGCAGATCCCAGCCCAGATCAACCATCGGCGAGAGGCGAGCTAGATCGTCCCCACGGCGATGGCCTGCTCGATCCAAGGAATGACCTCGTCGAGCATCTCTTCTAGGGATGTCGTTGCCTCGAAGCCAAGGACGCGGCGTGCCTTCTCGGTTGCGGGGACGCGTTTGGCGACGTCATGTTCGAATGGCTCGTCATGGACGACGTTGAGGGGCTGATCGCCGCGTAGGCGGCTCCAGATCATCCCTGCCAGTTCGAGGACTGTCGTCGAACGGTCCGTTGAGAGATTGAAGTCGTCGTTGAGTGCCTTCTCGGACTCCATGGCATCGACGATGCCGCGAGCCAGGTCGCCCCCGTAGGTGTAGTGGCGCACCTGCGTGCCGTCGCCGAGTATGTGCAGCGGATCTTGGCCGCGCAGAATCTTCTGCACCAGATCAGGAACCACGTGTGACATGGCGAGTTTGACGTTGCCGCTGTCGATCTCGACATCGCCGAGCGCTCTGCCCTCACCGATGCCAACGCAGTTGAAGGGCCGGATGATGGTGTACGGGAGTCCGTACTGCTGATGCGCGGCACGGGCGAAGTACTCGACCGCGAGTTTCTGGAATCCGTACGACGACATGGGCGGCGGTACTTTGTGCTCATCGCCTTCGGCGGAGGGCCAGCGGTCCGTCGACTCGTACACCATCGACGACGACAGGTACGTGACCTTCCTGAGCGACCCCTCGCGATGCGCGGCAATGGCTGCGTCGCACGTCGATGCGATGATCCGCTCGTTGGTGGCGAGAAGGTCGTACGCGTATGTATGGAAGTACGAGATGCCGCCGATCATGGCGGCGCCGGCGATGAGGTGTTCGCAGTCGCCGAGGAGGCCGCTCAGCAGTTCGACGTTCTGGGCATCACCCTCGACGAACGTGTAGTTGGCGGCTCCGTCGTAAGAGCGCGCAACGCGTCCGTACTTCGAGAGGTTGTCGAGGCCGATGACCTGATGGCCGCGACCCAGGAGTTCGGCAACCAGGTAGCCGCCGATGAAGCCCTGCGATCCAGTGACGAGAACTCTGCTCATGAACTGACCTTGTCGGATGCGCGGCGGCGATGTCTGACCTCACCGGTTGTGGCACGGCGGGGGATCGGTGGCGACGGCCGGCGTCGGCTGCGCGGACCGAGTGCGTGCATATACCAGCGGACGTAGCGCGGGATCCACTCGCGTGTCTTGAAGTTGGACTGACCGCCCGCCCTGTCGAGCCAGATGGTGGGGATCTCGGCGATGGGCAGGCCGCGGCGATGTGCCTTGGCCACGAGTTCGATGCCCATGGTGAATCCGTTGTCGGACTCGATGCCGACGTCGCGAACGAATTTGGTGGAGTAGGCCTTGAATGAGTTGGTGGCATCGTGCGTGCCGACGCGAGCCATCAGCGCCAGGGATCTGCCGGCGATGCGCGACATCATTCCCTTGGCGAACGGTCCGCCCACCTGCTGGCCGCCACGCATGTAGCGGGACGCTGCTGCCACGACGACGCCGCGCTCGACCAGGCGGGCGAGCTGGTCGATCTGCTGGGGGTCGTCGCTGCCGTCGGCCATCGTGATGACGATGACGTCGGCACGGGCTCGCTCCGCACCGAAGCGCAATGCGGCGGCGGGGCCGCGTCCTGCGGTGTTGAGGGTGGGAACCACTCTGT
>JBEPVH010000333.1:0-3228 GCA_041691115.1 bacterium
ATCAAGGTGGATGCCGAGGTCTGCGCAGCCGACGTGACCCCCGCCCTCTGTGCCGAGATCGACAGGCTCGAACCCTGCGGGCAGGGCAATCCGGCACCCACGCTGATGATCCGCGACGTCGCCATTCTCGGAACTCGAACGTTCGGTGCCGAGAAGCAGCACATCTCCTTTACTGCCGGCGACGGCCAGGCCATCGTCGAAGCGATCGCCTTCCACCGGCCGGGTCTGGCGGCTCACCTGCCTCGCGGCCGGCGGGTCGACATCTGCTTCTCTCCCGAGATCGACTCATGGCAGGGACAGGAACGCGTCCGCCTGCGGCTGCGCGATCTGCAACCCGCCAGCCAGCAGATCCACGTCACCGGACTTCCGATGGTGGCCACTGCCGTTTAGCCGGGCACCTGTCACCAGACACAGACGGGGCGTGTCATTGCTCAATTGGCCGACTACGATGGGCGCTCCATGACCGACTCCGGCGCCGGCGACCCCCGTCTAGTCCCTCCCCCCGAGGCGAATCCGAGCGCGCCGATGCTGGATGCCCAGCAGCGTCCCGGCCAGCGCTGGAACGGCCTCCTGGTGCGAGTTCTGGCGCGACAGCACATCCGCGCCGTCTACCAGCCGATCATCAACCTCAACGATGCGGTGATCCACGGCTACGAGGCCCTGGCCCGCCCCACCACCGTCCCCGACGACGGCAACGTGACTGAGTTCTTCACCACCGCCGAGCAACTCGGCATCGGACGTGACCTCGACTGGCTGTGCCGTCGTGCGGCTGTCACGTCGTCGATCAAGCATCTGAACGGGGCCAAGCTGTTCCTCAATCTCAATGCTTCGACGCTGATCGACACGGAGATGGACGCCTCGCTGATGCTGCAGATGGCGTCAACGGCAGGCATGCAATCGAGCGACATCGTGCTGGAGATCACCAACCGCGCCTTGACGATGGGAGCCGTTCGCCTCCCCGTGGTGTCGGCCATCTACCACCACTACGGAATGTGCGTCGCCCTCGCCGATTTCGACGAGGAACATGAGCCCTTCGATGTGATCGCCAACTGCCGCATCGACTACATCAAGCTGGCGCGGTCGGTTGCTGCGACCCTCGACGAGGGTGGCGGAGCGCTGGTCGAGGCGACCCTCGCCTACGCCAAGGAGAACAACGTCACCGTTGTCGCCGAAGGCATCGAACGCGAAGACCAGGCCAAACGCCTGCAATCGATGGGCGTCACTCTGGGGCAGGGCTTCTTCTACGGCAGGCCGGCTCCTCTGGATCCATCCGAGGTCGTCGAGACACCGTCGACCGACGTCGTCGGCTGAACTCTCCCTGGATCAGGCGCAGACGCCGATGGCGTCGAGGGATTTGTTGATCGCGATGACCAGGACCGCGTCGGCGGGGCGCTCGGCGATGGCAACGATCTGGCCATCGACGCGGGCCACCATGGTTGCTCCGTCGTCGTCGGTGTAGACATCGGCACGCAGGACGATTCCGTGGTGCGACACGATCTTCCAGGCGGCCGCCTGACGGCGTCGGTGCCCGGGCCTGAACTCGGTGTACGGCGCCTCAGTGATGAATCCATGACCCAGGTGCCTGGCCATGCGCTCGAGGCGTACTGCACACCCGGCACCGATGGCCGCCGCGGCGGACTCGAGTTCCAGCGGCACGGCGCGGCGGCCGATGACCACCGCATCGACAGGGGTGGACGGAGTGGGGGTCGAGGTGGGAATGGCGTTCATGTCATGCAGTCTCCAGCGCGGTCATGAGAGCAACCTGAGCGCATGCTGTGAAAACGCTGGGAAACCAGAAAACAGGACAGGCAAGATGTGACAAAGCAGTAGTGGAAGCTTTGACTCAGCTGTCCACCGGTGCTAGCGTCGGCCGCATCCCCAACCGCGTTGTGGCACGACGATCGAGGCCTACCACGACGTTCCGACGATCACCGCGATGGGAGGTTCGAAGTGACGGAGCCAGTGACCATTCCGCGCCTCATGGTGGCTGGAATCGGATCGGATTCGGGCAAGACAACCGTAACGTTGGGCCTCATCGCCGCCCTCCAACAGCGTGGCCGAACCGTGCAAGCGTTCAAGGCAGGGTCGGACCTCATGGACTCCACGTTCCTGGCCCATGCGACGCGACGCACATGCCGCACGCTGGACTCATGGGTTCTCGGAGGCGATGGCGTTCTGTCCTCGTTCGCCCAGGGCATTCGTGACGCCGACGCCGCCATCATCGAAGGCGCCGGTGGGCTTTTCGACGGGCACGGCGTCGTCACCGGACCCCAGGAAGGCAGCAGCCGATTCCCCGGCTCGTCGGCCGAGATCGCCCGCATCACCGGCTCCCCCATAGTGCTCGTCCTCGACATCGGTGTCATGGCCGAAACCGCGGCGGCGGTGGCGCTGGGGGTTCGGCGCATGGATCCCGAGATGAACATCGCCGGCGTCATTCTCAACAACGTTGGAAACGCGCACCGGCGCGCCGCCGTTGAGGATGCCGTCTGGGAACTGGCGCGGCTGCCTGTCCTCGGTGCCATTCCACACACGGATGTACTCCACGTTCCGGATGCGCATCGGCACATGCAGCACGCGGCCGACCGCACCAAGGTTGATGCTGCGCTGAGCGCTCTGGGCGACCTCTTCGAGAAGAACTGCAACCTCGACCTTGTAGAACGAATCATGGCGACGGCGGCACCGGTGACGGCGACGGTGCGTCATGCCACCGCAGGCCGCGCCACCGCCCGCATCGGTGTGGCGTTTGATGAGGCGTTCTGCTTCTACTACCCCGAGAACATAGAAATGCTTCAGGAAGCGGGTGCAGAGATCGTCCCCCTCTCTCCTCTCGACGACCACCTGCTGCCGCGCGATCTCGATGCTGTTTACCTCGGCGGCGGGATCATCGAGTCGTTCATCCCGCGCCTTGCTGCCAACCGTCCGTTCATTGACTCGTTGCGCCGCATGCATCAACACGGCGTGCCGATCTACGCCGAGTGCGGCGGCGCGTTGTACGTCGCCCGGTCCGTCGAGATCGCTGACGGAACAACTCATCCCATGGCCGGCCTCGCCGACGTTGACCTCTCCGTCAGCGGCAAGCGCCATCGCAATCGCTACCGCGAGGTGGAGATGACAAGCGAGACGCTGCTGGGCCCCGCGGGAACGCATCTACGTGGCCATGAGTTCCACGGCACCGAAAGGCTCGACGGCAGGGGCAACGGCGATGACCATGCCTATTCCCTGTCTCTT
>JBEPVH010000334.1:0-3210 GCA_041691115.1 bacterium
GTGCTGAAGTGGCTCGCGCTCGTGCTCTTCGCCTACGTCGTAACCGCCATGAAGCTCGGACCCAACTGGGGCACTGTCTTCCACGACACGTTCATTCCGGCCATTCCGCACGACAGCGCGGGCTGGAGCACGGTGGTTGCGATTCTCGGCACGACGATCTCGCCGTACCTGTTTTTCTGGCAGGCGTCCCAGGAAGTCGAGGAGGAAAAGGCGCTGGGGCGACATTCGCTCGTCACCCGCCGGGGTGCAACCGACGACGAGATGCGGCGCCGCAAATGGGACGTTGGCGCAGGCACGTTCTTCTCGAACATGGCGATGTTCTTCATCATCCTCACGACTGCCATGACGCTGCACGCGCATGGCCATACCCATCCCACCTCGAGTCGGGAAGTGGCGGAGGCGTTGCGTCCGCTAGCGGGCAACCTCTCCTATCTGCTGTATGCGGTCGGCCTCGTCGGAACCGGCGCACTTGCCATACCGACCCTCGCCGGGTCGGCGGCCTATGCCTTCTCGGAGCTCTTCGGATGGCGCCAGGGGATCGACGAGAATTTCAAGGGTGCCCCAGCCTTTTACGCAGTCATCATCATCTCGATGGTTGCCGGCGTGGCATTCGACTTCGCCAACATCAACCCGCTCAAGCTGTTGTACGGCACCGCCGTCATCAACGGCGTCCTGGCACCGTTTCTCCTGACTGGAATCCTGATCACGGCATCGGACAAGGTGCTGATGCAGAACCAGCCAAGTTCAAAGCTGGGTCGGGTCGTCGTGGGTGCGACGACGGTGATGATGTTCGGAGCGACGATCGCGATGTTTGCGCTGTAAGGGACGGAGAGAAGAGAGAACGGCGACGCAAATAAGCAGCGAGTGGAGCGAAAGCCCCGGCTGCTAAGCTTGCCTAGTCGACCAGCGGTCGCTGCGGCGGATCGAAGCAATCCCGGCTACAGGTCCCAGGCTGAGCACGACCAGCGCCCAACGCCAGCCCACCACTCCGGCGAGTCGCGGCACCAGCTGAATGCTGGCGGCGGTGAGCAGAAACCCCAGCGACGTCTGCAGGGTGAGCGCAGTGCCCACCGCGTGCGGCGGCGCGCGTTCGGTCATCAGGGCGGAGAACTGGGCCGAGTCGGCGACCGCAGAAACTCCCCACACCAGGCAGACGCCGAGGAGCAACCACAGCGGCCCGCGAAAGAGCAGCGCGGTCGCCACGCAACACGCGCCGCTGACGATCAGCGCGGTGCGCGCGACCGGCACCCGGCCGCTACGGTCGGCCACGATCCCACCCCAGACTGCGCCGACGGCGCCCACCGCGACGCAGGCAAAGGGCCAGATCCCAACATCGCCAGTGTGTCCGTGCGCCGCGAACGAAGCGCCGATGAAGGCGGGGATCCACGTCCAGAAGGCGTAGAGCTCCCACATGTGCCCCAGATATCCGCCGGTGATGCGGCGGAGCGTTGGCTCTCGCACCACCACCGCCACGAGTTTCCACGAAAATGGTCGCGCCGGAAATGCGTGCGGGCCGTCGCGGTACCAGCCGGCCACGAGCAGACCGGCAACCAATGCCGCCACCGATGGCACCAGCACGACCATGTCGAACGGCAGCTTGCTGCCCCCCTCGAGGAGATAGGGCATCGCCTTGCCGATGTTCAGCGCACCGACCACCGCACCGATCGCCAGCCCGCGCCCCGAGCGGAACCAGGTGGCCGCCATCTTCATCGCCGGCGGATACACACCGGCCAACGCCATCCCGGTGAGCGCCCGGCTGACCAGGACCAGCACGAACGAGTCAGCGCGAATCAGCAGGGCGTTCATGATCGCGGCAAGGACGGCACAGGCGGCCACATACCAGCGGAGCGGAAGAATGTCGGAGAGGTTGAGGGCGGCAGCGAGCAGGGTACCAACGACGAAGCCCAGCTGGACGGCCGAGGTGAGCCATGCCGCTTCCGAGGAGGAGAGGGAGAGCCGCAGCTTGAGCGAGGGCGCAACGGCCGTCCCGGCAAACCAGACGGACATCGCCAGCAACTGGACGGCCGCGAGCAGTGCCAATTGCCGCCAGCGTCGAGACTCCAGCGTCAACCGCCCCCCGGCAATCCCTTCCCGCCCGGCACGCCGAGTTCGGTCATGGCGCGCAGGTTGAGCACCTGTTCGAGCTCCTCACCGCGCAACAGATCCTTCTTGACAACGAGCTGCTTGACCGTGAGGCCAGTCGCGATCGCTTCCTTGGCAAGCTTCGCCGCTTCGGCGTAACCGAGCTTGGGCGCCAGCGCGGTGACCAGCGCGGGGCTGCGCTCGAGCCAGTGCAGGCATTGCGCTTCGTCGGCCTCGATTCCGCGGATGCAGAGTTCGTCGAAGGTCTGCACCGCCCGGCCGACGATGATCATCCCGAACACCATGTTGTGGACGATCACCGGCATCATGACGTTGAGCTCGAGTTCACCGGCCTTGGCCGCCATGGCGACGGTGGTGTCGAATCCGATCGCCTGATAGCAGACCTGATTGACCATTTCGGCAATCGACGGATTGACCTTGCCAGGCATGATGCTGGACCCCGGCTGCACCGCCGGTAGCAGAATTTCTGCGAGACCCGTGCGCGGACCAGAGGCCAGCAGGCGGACATCGTCGGCGATCTTGCAGAGATCGAGCACGAACGCCCGCATCGCGCCGCTGAACGTCGCGATGTCGCCCATCGACTGCATCAGCTGGATGCGATCATCGGCGACCTCAAGCTCAAGGCCGGTCAACGCCTGCAGGTATTTCACCATCAGCACGGGATACTCGGCCTCGGCGTTGATTCCGGTGCCGACCGCGGTGCCGCCGATGTTCATCGCCCGGAGCCATTCCGCCGCCTGCCGCAGCTTGAGGCCGTGGCGCTGAACGGTGTGCCCCCACGCAGTAAACTCCTGTCCCAGACGGATCGGGGTGGCATCCTGCAGGTGTGTGCGTCCCGACTTCATCACGTGGTCGAACTGCTTTCCCTTGGCGATGAACGTCGCGCCGAGTCCATCGATCGCCGAAAGCAGCGACGGCAACGTGAGCAACGTGGCGAGGCGCATGGCCGTTGGAATCACGTCGTTGGTCGACTGCGCCATGTTGACGTGATCGTTGGGATGGATCGGCGCGTAACTGCCGCGCGGCTTGCCGAGGATCTCGTTGGCACGATTGGCGAGCACTTCGTTGCAGTTCATGTTGTGCGACGTGCCGGCACCGGCCTGATAC
>JBEPVH010000335.1:0-3179 GCA_041691115.1 bacterium
CTTCTCGGCCGACTGCACATCGGCAGCGATGGAGGCCACACCGAGTGACGCGGTGACATCCCGGGGCAGGCCCAGGGTCGCCACGTTCTCCTTGATCTTGATGCGCATGCGTTCGGCGACCGCCCGGGCGGACGTGACGTCGGTCTCACGGAGCAGGACGGCGAACTCCTCGCCACCGAAGCGGTAGGCGGCGTCTGTCTCGCGGCCGCGGCCGATGGTGCTCGCCACCACCTTGAGGACCTCGTCCCCCGTGGGATGGCCGAAGGAGTCGTTGATCGACTTGAAGTGATCGACGTCGACCATGATGATTGAGAGCGGATGGCCGTAACGCAGGGACCTGCCGATCTCGATGCGCAGATCTGTCTCCAGCTTGCGGCGGTTGAAGACCTTGGTCAGCGCGTCGGTCTCGGAGCGCTGCTCGAGTTGCTCGTACAACTGCGCAGCTGCCAGGGCGGTCGCCGCATGGCTGGCCAGGGCCTCGAGGGCGTCGATGGGGTCGGAGACGATGGCCTCGGCGGTGTTCTCGCCACGAAGTTCGAGGACGCCGAGGATGCGCAGGCCGACACCGCCGACCACGAGGGGGACTGCCAGACCCGCCGCCCTGCCGTCCTCGGGACGGAGGCGCACCGTCTGGCCCGACGTGGCAGCTCGGCCGGCGGCCGCACGGGCCACCTTGATCCGCGTCAGGGCATTTGGTTTGCTGCCCAGCCGGTCCGGCGGGTAGACGGGGACAAGGTCGGAATCGAGTTCATCGAAGCGCCAGACGACGACCTCGGCATAACCGCCGAGGCGCCGGGCACCCTTGGCCAGTTGGGCCAGAATCGGCTCGGGCTCAAGGTGAGTGCCGACATCACGGGTGATCGAAAGGATCTCGCGCAGCGAGGTGTTTTCCTTCTCGCCAGCGCGGCGGTCGGCAACGCGGTTATTGCGCTCGGTCTGGATGGCGTTGGCCAGAACCCCCAGGGTTGACGCGATCTGCTGAACCTCAAGAGCGCCGTGGGGCTCAGCACCGACCTGGAGATCGCCGTTGGCCATTCGCCTCGCCGTCGAGGACAGCTCCTCGATGGGCCTGAATGCCGATTCGCGGAGGGTTGTGTGGGCGAGGTGGGCGATGAGGGCTACGAGGACCACCGCCATGAGTTCCAGGGCGGCCACGATGAAGGTGATGACGATCACGGGTCCGGTGCCGTGCGAGAGAGCCAGAGGGAACTCGAAGGCGCCCAAGGCGATGGCCAGGCCGGTTGCTCGGTTCATAGCAACCTGCAGGGCACGGGCCTGCTCACCGATCGAGAATGCGTCCCCGAGGACGGCCTGGCGCAGCCAGGCGGGCGTCAGCACGCAGCAACGATCGCAGGGTTGTCCGAGGAATTCAGCCCCGCGACAACTGCGGACATGAATGTCATCCTCCGCTGCGGCATCGAAGTTAGGATAGCAGCGACATGCCAGATTCTCCTGACGAAACGAACACACCTAAGAATCCCTTTGCGCAGGCTCAGGGCGTTGCTGAAGCAGACGCTCCAGACGCCGCCGAGGACCTTTTGCCTGTTCTGCCCAAGGGTGATGCGCTGTTCGACAACATCCCCACCCGGGCTGTTGTGCTCGAGGAACTGGCCCCCGCGCTCGGCGACGGTGCCCTTGTGGTCCAGCGCGCCGGTGAGGTCGGAGTCGTTCTGATCCGCGAGCGGACCCTGTTTGAGACCTACTGCTTCTCCCCCGACTACCGCCTCTACGGCAAAGCAGCCATGGACACCATGAAGTCCTGGCAGGACGCCACGGTGTCGGCCTATCGCCTCGAGCCCGAGCTTGTCGACGTCTGCCCTTCGCTGCTGCGCGGCGCGTCGCTGTACACCGACCTGCGCCTGGGCTGGACGGATTGGAATCAGCTTTTGGCCGATCTGGCCACCCGCGATGGCAACTTCGTGGTTGAAGTGCGCACCCCCAAGGGACGCGGCGTCACCTGCATCACCAACGGCAAGCAGATCGCGACCTTCACCGAGGCGCATCCCGAACTGGGCCCGCCCTCGCTGCTGGATGCCCTGGCCGCATCACGTACCGGGTCCATCCACGTGCACTGCGAGCCCACCATCCTCGACGAAGAGGAATGGGCTGCCGCGCAGGAAGCAGCCGCGGCGCCTGCCGCAGCGGCAGCCGCGCCTGCGCCTGCGCTCGCACCGGTCGCCGAAGCTGCCCCGAACTTCGAGGACGTCCTCGTCGCCGACATGGAAGCTGAGGAAGCGGGTGACGACGCCGAGGTTCCCAACCCGTTCGCACAGCCTCCCATCCCCGTGAGCGAGCGCGCTCCTGCAGCACCCGACCCCGACGAGATGGTCGAGGATGATGCTGCCGAGCCCGTGAATCCCTTCGCCGGCATCGTCAGCCAGGCACCCGGCAACGGCGCGCCGATGGCAGCGGCGCCCGCGGCTGAGGACAATCCTTTCGCCTCAGTGTTCGGCGGTCCGGCACGCGGCCCGTCGTCGCAGGGTGAGGTCACCGTTTCTGAGGTCCTCGACGAGCTCAAGACGATCGCGCGCAACCGCCTGGCGCGGTCGGCGGCCCGAGTGGAGTCGATGCTCGACGACGCAGCCGCAGCCGACAAGCCGCTCGACGATGTGCTCGAGGAGATTCGCGGACTTGTCATCCGCGGCGTCATGCAGTCGACCCTCGATGAAGTCGTCGACGAAATGCGCAACCTGGCTTCGTCGCACGCCGCCTGACTTACGCCGCCGCGGCGAACCAGCGAACGGCACCGACCTCGGCGCCACCACCCGACGCTGACGACGCCGCCCAGATGCGCAAACCCACATGACCTGCGGCGTGCGGCGGCAGCGTGAGCTTGACGTCGATGGGGAAGGCACCGCCCGGCCCCAGGTGGACACATTGACTGTCAGGCCCCTCAGTCGTACCGCGCAGAGCACGGAAGCAGACCTGGATTGCGTCGCTCCCTGAGCCGGTGCGGCGCATCAGGACGCGGAACTCCTGCGCCCTGGGGGCCTGGGAGGCACCACCCGGGGGGTCGGCGAAATCGGTGCGCACAAAGGTGACCTCGCCAGAATGGTCACGCGTGAGCCAGTTCCTGTCGGGGTCAAGGGGATGGTCGGCGATGGCGTCCACCGAACCGCGCAGGTTGGTGGCATAGACGATCGCCGCGGGCGCCATTGACGTCACAGCCGGCGGTGGCG
>JBEPVH010000336.1:0-3153 GCA_041691115.1 bacterium
GCCGTGGGATGCCTTCATGCCGACACCGCGCCAAGTGGACAGGGCGCGGCTGCGCGACCTCGAGGCGTTGCTCACGGCTGCCGCCGCAGCCGAGGTCAGGATCGTTCCCGTGCTCTTCGTGCAGTCACTCGGCGACACCGTGAAGCTGCCGAACTTCGCCATCGACCGCGAGGCCAGACGCTCCGGTGTGCGCGTGGTACGCGACGGCATCGTAGAGATGGGCGGACCGCGCGACATCTACGCCGACCCACTGATGCTCGAGGCGGGCGTTCTGCTGCTGGAGACGCTGCTTTCGGGCTTTGCCGGCCATCCGTCGGTGGCAGCGTGGGACCTCGGCCATGACCCCGCCACAACGCTGCGGCCACGACACATCGCTGACATGACGGCATGGGCGACGGAGATGGCAGGCCGGGTGCGGCGCAGCGGCGACGAGGTCCGCCTCACGCTGGGGGCGGGTGATGTTCTGACTGCGCGCGGCATGCGCCCCGGGGAGTTCGCCGGGATCGTCGACAGGCTCGACATCGCCGTGATGCCGCAGCGCCTGCGTTTTGGCCAAGGATGGCCAGATGCAGGAGACACGATCTTCCTGGCGCGGCTGTTCCAAGCCCTTGCCGGCGATGTCGACACCGGCCTGCATGTGTGTGTGGCGACAGGAGAAGGCACGGGAACTGCCGCGTCGCCGCGCGATCCTGGCCTGGCTCGGGCGCGGGATGCGGCTACGTATGCAGCGGCGTTGCACGAGGCGACGTCGCAAATGGGCAACGTGGCGCTTGGAACAGTCGCGTCGCACTGCTTGCGCGGGCGAGCCATCGATGCACCGCCCTGCGACACATGGCAATCCCTGGCGAGCACAGGGATTTTGTCCGCCTCCAACGACCAGACAGATTGGGGCGCCGCCTGGGCGACCATTGCAATCAACGAAAGTGCAGTGATGCCCAATCGTTCGCCGTTCCCCAAAAACCTAGACGCTGCGCAGTATTACGACAATATCCCCGACGCCACGCGCGACCTATTCTCCGAGTGGAGAAGCGGTCGCTCGGACGACCCTGGTATTGTCGTTTGACGTGTCAGTCACATGGCGAATAACCTTTGTGATGACATAAAAACCACTGTGGAAATGCCGGGTTCCGTCCGCTGACGCGGGACATCCCTGACAAGGCCGGAAGCACAGTGGCTCGCAACAGTTGTCGGCGTACGTCCTGGAGGACAAACAGTGACCGCTGGTCGAATCAAGAAAATTGTTCCGGATCGGGGCTTCGGCTTCGTTCGCGGCGAAGACGGTAACGAGGTGTTCTTTCACCGCACCGAAGTAACCACTGTCGATTTCGATTCCCTCGAGGAGGGCGAGGCCGTCACTTTCGACGTCGTCGATTCCCCCAAGGGGCCGCGCGCTCGCAACCTGCAGAAGGTCGGCTGAGCCGCGTCGCTTACATAAGGGGAGAGCCTTGCGGCTCTCCTCTTTTTTTTGCCCTGACGCAGGAAAGCGGAGGGCCGTGGGAGCCCTCCGCTTCTTGGGTCTTCCCGCTCTCACCACCCGTGGGAGAGACGGTCCTGCTGTCGGTTGACGCCGCCGCCCCGACATGGGCATGTGGTGCGGCGGCGCCACATCTGACGCTACGAAGCGCGAAAGGACGCACGACGGACAATCGGCGCCGGCCACCCTACGACGGTGGGCGCAGCTGCCTCAGACGTGCCGCGGCGGTCTCCACCCGGGCGGCGTCGGCGCCGCCGATGCGGATCACCACTTCGCGACGGCCGGCCTGGGGATAGGAGCCGATGTGCAGGTCGGGGTACTCCGATCCGAGCGCGATCATCGGCGCCGCCATCTCCGCTTCGGGGACGCCGCTGTAGATCACCTCAGCCTCGGTCTCTGGGGCTCCGCCGCCGAAGAAGCGGGGTATCAGCACCTCGTCGACGATGGCAGTGAACTCCCTCGGCACTCCGGGCAGCACGAAGAGCAATCGGTCGTCGCCGTCCAGCGTCAGTGCCAATGGCGGTGCCATGCCCTGCGGGTTGGCCAGCGCCTGCGCGCCCGCGGGCGCCATGGCCATGCGCCGGTTGGCGGGGGAGACCTCCGGGGTGGGCAGGCGCCCTGCCTCGTGGAGCATGAGGACGCGGGCGGTGATGGCTGCCAGCGCATCGCCGTTCTCCTCGAGGTCACGAGCCAGGCCCGCTGCCACGCCTTCCAGGGTCATGTCATCGGGCGTCGGGCCGATGCCGCCGCACACCACGATACGGGAGAGCGTTGGATCGGCTGCCGCGGCCGCCACGGCGGCGCTGATGGCGGGGATGGCGTCGCCGACCACCTCGATCCTGACGACGGGCCTGCCTGCTTGTCTCGCTGCCTGGGCGAGATGATTCGAGTTGGTGTCCAGGGTGTGCCCGGCCAGAATTTCGTCGCCGACGACGATGACGGCGGTGGCCAGGGCTCGCATCGCCCGAGGGTATCGCCGGGAGTTGCCCCGGCGCCGTCAAACCCGCCGATCGGTACAATCTCGCGCCGCATGGTGGCCCGCCTGAGGCCGCGCGCTCAAAGCTGTCGAGAGAGGAAGGGATCCCGATGACGCTCAACGTCCTGCTGCCCATCGGAGCCGCCGGCGTCGTTGGCCTGCTCTGGGGCATTTATCTGATCGTCTGGGTGCTGCGCCAGCCCCAGGGCAACGACAAGATGAAGGAGATCGCTCAGGCGATCCAGGAGGGCGCGTCGGCGTACCTCAACCGGCAGTACACGATCATCACCGCCATCGGTGTTGTCGTTGCCGTGGTGCTCTTCTTCACGTTGCAGTGGAAGGCCTCTGTTCTCTTCGTGCTCGGTGCCGTGCTCTCGGGAGCAGCCGGCTACATCGGCATGAACATCTCGGTTCGCTCCAACCTGCGCACCGCACAGGCAGCGCACGGTGGAATCAACCCCGCGCTGCGCGTCGCCTTCCGTGGTGGCGCCGTCACCGGACTCTTCGTTGTCGGCTTCGGACTCCTGGGCGTCTGCGTGGCGTTCTGGGTCGTTGACGGCGATCTCTCCAAGTCGGAGAACCTCAACGGTCTGACCGGCTTCGCCTTCGGTGCATCCCTGATCTCCGTGTTCGCCCGCCTCGGCGGCGGCATCTTCACCAAGGCTGCCGACGTCGGCGCCGACCTCGTCGGCAAGGTCGAGGC
>JBEPVH010000337.1:0-3147 GCA_041691115.1 bacterium
GCCTCACGTCGTACCGAAGTAGCGGTCTCCGAAGTCACCGAGGCCGGGGAGGATGTACTTCTTGTCGTTGAGTTCGCGATCCACTGTCGACGCGAAGATGCGTACGTCGGCATGCGCCTTGCGAACCGCCTCGATGCCCTCGGGTGCAGCAACGATGCATGCCAGCCGGATCTGCTCGGCCTTGTTGCGCTTGAGCAACTCAATGGTGGCCAGCGCTGAGCCACCGGTGGCGAGCATGGGGTCAAGGATGATCGCCTCGGCGTGGGCGAGCTGTGCCGGGAGCTTCTGGTAGTAGGAGCGCGCGATGGCAGTCTCCTCGTCGCGTTCGAGGCCCACGAAGCCGACCTTGCTACCGGGCACGAAGTCACTCATGGCATCGAGCATCGCCAGCCCCGCTCGCAACACCGGCACGAAGATGACCGAGCGGTCCAGCACGCGGCCCGGCGTGGTCTCCAACGGCGTCGTGACCTGGACCTCCCTAGTCGGCAGGTCCTCGAGGACGTGGAACGCCAGGATCATCGTGAGCAGCCGAGCATGGCGGCGGAAGTCGTCGGTACCCGTAGCCACATCCCGCAGGGTGACCATCGCCGTTTCGACCAAGGGATGGTTGACGACGACAACGTCGTCAGTTGTGGAGGCAGGCATTGGCGAAAGCCTAGCTCAGGCCGCAACGTCGGGGGGTGGCTGGCTGCGGCGGCAGTCGATGTGCCCGGCTTCCTTCCACGCTCGCTTGCCCATGCTGCGCATGTCGTGCAGAGCCTTGAGCTCGTACGCCAGGTATTTGGGCCAGTCCGTCAGTTCGACGGGAGCGAATCGGAAATCGACCTTGATGCCATGGTCGGCGTAGTGGCGGAAGAAGTAGGGCGTGCGCATGTGCCATGCCGAAGTCACCACTGTCACCCTGGTCACGCCGGGCATGGCCTGAATGAGATCGAGAGAGCGCGTCGCGTTCTCCGCCGTATTGGTGCTCAGTTCTTCGAGGACTAGGGGCACGCTGCCTCCCTGCCAGATCCGCGCCATCTGCTTGGCCTCGGAATCGCCTGTCATGCCCCAGCCGGAAAGCATCACAGCTCGCACATTGAGTTCTGCCGCCAGCTTCTCGGCGTGGCGCACGCGGGCGACGCACTGGTCCGAAATCATGTGGATGCCGAACTTGAGGCTGCTGCGATGCCCGAGGACGAGGATCACATGATCGCTTTGCGGCTGCGGGTCGTTCATCTGGTCCGCGTCACCTTGCTGAGCCCCCTCGGCGCGTCGGGATCCTCGCCGTTGGCCTGAGCCCAGGCGACGGCCAGTCGCTGTCCGGCGACCACAGCGACGATAGCGTCGAGACAGGGGTCTCCGCACGGCGCCGCAAGGGCATCCAGATCAACCACGTGGACATGACCCAGACCCTCGACAGCCGCCGCGTTGGCATCGTGCCGTAGCAGGGCAAGCGCCGCGGTTCCCGTGGCGACAGGACCATGCAGGTAGTCGACGAGCGATTCGGCCGCCAGCGTCCTGCCCGCCACCTCGGCGAACTTAAGGGCGACCTCATCAGCGATCCACTGGGCGCCGAATCCCGAACTCACGATCGTCGCCGGTTCCGTTCGCGGCAGCAGAGCCTCGACAGCTCCGTCGGCGAGGACCGATGAGATGGCAGCGAGAAACGCGTCGGTAATTGCGGTATCGATGTCACGGGCAAGGAGACGCAACGTCAGTGCCTGTGCGGTGACGGACTTGGTGGCGGCAACGACCCGCTCGGGCCCTGCCGCGCAGTCGATGGCGACTGTCGCGATGTCGCCGAGTGCCGAGGTGGCCGCGTTGACGACGGCGACGACGGGAACGGCTGCGTCGCGGGCTCGACGTGCCGTACTCAGGAGCGCATCGGTCTCGCCCGACTGCGACACGGTGATCACGACATCGCGGGGATCGAGGTAGGGCAGCGGCACTCCCGCGCCGGCAGCTGCCAATACGGTGGAGGGCACTCCGGCACAGATCTCGAATGCTGCGGCGCCGAGGCCCGCGGCATGGCGACTGGAACCGATGCCGGCGACGCGGCGGATGCGCGCCGGCAGCACGATGTTTCGCGCGGCAGTGAACTCTCCTGCTTGAGCACGAGAAACGAGCGATTTCAGCGTTGCCGGCTGTTCGTTCATGTCCTCCAGAACGAGTGTCACTGCTCCATGACCTTCGCTCGGTACGCCAGCCCCCATGCAGCCGCAGACTTGGCGCCATCGGGTGCGCGCGATGGCGACACCACGCGCGGTGAAAGGTAGCTCGCTATGCGCTCAACCAGATAGGGATGGCTCCGCGCAACGCCGCCTGCGATGACCACCTCAGAGTCGTTCCTGGTACCGCCGTGGAACCCGATTGCCGACGCAATCGCCGCCGCTGCACGGTCCAGGACATCCTCACCGGGCTTCTCGGGCAACGCCCATCCTGCGGCGACAGTCTCCAGACACCCGTTGTCGCCGCACGAGCACGGCAGGTCACCAAAGCCGCCGCCGTGCGCGAAGAGATTGCCGGTGACGTTGGCGTCGGCATCGACCACGGCGCCACCGATGCCGGTACCGATTCCCGCGAACGTGATTGCCACGGGCGTTCCGCTCCCGGCGAGAACCGCCTCACCGAGCGCTGCCGCTTCGGCGTCGTTCATCAGCAACTGGGGTTGCCCGGACAGCCCCAGCACCACCTCGGGATCGGCGTCGTAGAAACCGAGGTTGACGGCGCGGACGATGCGGCCGTTGGCAAGTTCTCCCGGCATCGCCACGAGTACATCCGGACCAATATCACTGTCGTCGCCGATGCGCCAGTCATCGCCGTCGATCACGATCACCTGGCGGCCGGAGCCACCGATCTCGAGGCAGACGCGCCGCTTCTCAGCCATGCTGCACCTCGATTCCGTCCTGCCACACGTGGTGCACGGCGCCCGCCGAATCGACGAGCACCACGTCGGCGCGCGCACCGGCGGCAAGCGTGCCGATGTCGTCGCGACGCAGGGCACGAGCGGGAGTGACCGATGCCAGTTGGACAGCGCGCTCGATCCCGGCAAGTCGCACGGCATTGATGAAACCAGCCGCCAGGTCGGTCAGGCCACCGGCGATCACCGTCGAGCCGGCAACGACAGCGGTGCCACCGCGCTGCTCCGTTGACGTGGCACCGAGC
>JBEPVH010000338.1:0-3120 GCA_041691115.1 bacterium
AAGAGACAGTAGCTTCGCCTCCGACGCGCCGACCAGCTGGCGCTGGAGTGCCGCCAGGGTGGCACCGTCAGCCTGAAGGACCTTGATCGCCACCACCTGAAGCAGGTGCCGCTCGCCGTAGTGAGCCACCCGGCCGCGATGGTGGAGAGGAGGATCGACGATCCCAATGGTCGTGTAGTAGCGAATCGTCCGCGCATCGGGGCGCTCACGCATCCGTCCGTTGGCCGGTTGGATGCCCAGACCGTCCAGGGCAACCGAAGCCGCCTCGGTCAGTTCATCCAGGGTCATGTCAGCCATGGATGACACTGTAATCCTGACAGTGTGAACGTGTCAAGACCTTCAGTCGGCTATGCGCAAAATGTGTGCTAAAGCGGTACTAAGTGCTGTGCTAAAGTGGTACTCTAGCGTGTGCTAAAGTGGTACTCTGAACTTGAAATGGCCTATATTGAGCGCCGCGCTGACAAGCTCATTCCGGACCTTCTGAAGCAGTTCCCGGCGATCTTGCTCACGGGACCGAGGGCCGCTGGCAAGACCACAACTGCGGGGCGCCACGCCGCGACCACGATCCGCCTTGACGCTCCCCAGGAGGCTCGAGCGTTCGAGGCAGATCCCGATTCGGCGCTCCGGGGTCTTGCGGAACCTGTGCTCTTGGATGAGTACCAAGCGGTGCCCGAGGTACTCGGAGCTGTCAAGCGAGCGGTAGATGTGGAGCCTCGGCCGGGCCGCTTCATCCTCACCGGTTCCGTCTGGTCTGACACGCGGGGCCAGCCGTGGCCGGGGACGGGCAGGATCCTTCGCGTTCCGCTGCACGGGCTCACCGTGGCGGAGCAGCGGGCAACCGCGTCGGGTCCATCGTTCCTCGATCGGGCACTCAGCGGTGACCTGGCAGCATCGTCGCCGCGATTGTCGGTGCGCGACTATGTCGACATCGCGCTCGTGGGAGGTTTCCCGGAGGCGGTGGCTCTGGGTAGTCCCGAGCCGCGAATGCGATGGCTGCGGGGATATATCGATGCGCTGGTCACCCGGGACATTCCCCAGTTGGAGAATCGACGCGACCCTACCCGTCTGCGCAGATACCTCGAGGCTTATGCACTGAACTCAGCGGGCCTGGCGATCGACGCCACGATCCTGGCGACAGTTGGAATCAACCGCAAGACGGGCGATGCATACGAGCGTTTGTTCACCGACGTTTTCATTACAGACCAGGTGCCCGCCTGGCGTCACAGCAGACTCAAGCGCGTGGTCGCGACGCCCAAGAGATACATCGTTGATTCGTCGCTGCAGGCGGCGATTCTCAGGGTCGACGCCGATGCCGTGATGCGCGATGGCGATCTCCTGGGCCGCGTACTCGATACGTTCGTGGCCAGCCAACTTCGTGCCGAGGTCGAGTATTCCAACGCGCATCCGCGCTTGTTTCATATGCGCGATGCCAACGGGCGGCGTGAGGTCGACCTTGTTGCTGAGCTGGACAACGAACAGATCATCGCTATCGAGGTCAAAGCCGACGCTGCCCCAAAGACCGGTGACGCGCGGCATCTGATGTGGCTGCGCGACGAACTGGGTGACCGTCTGGCACTGGGTATTCTCTTCCACACGGGCCCGCGCGTTTACTCGATGGGCGACCGCATCGTCGCGGCGCCGATCTCGAGTCTGTGGAGCACAGCCGACGCCTAGCAGCGAACCTTTGGCCCCTCAGGCAGAACTGGCCCAGTCCGCCTCCACAGCCTTCATGAACTCGGCGGCGATGGCAGGGGCATTGGGGATTTCGATATCCACCTCGTGGTTCCGCGAAAACCCGCCCCGGGACCAGTTGGCACTGCCGAACAGCACGGTGGAGGAGTCCGCGACCACCAGTTTGGCGTGGAGTTTCTCGCCGGAACTGTTGTAGAGCCGGACGTCAACGCCGGCGGCTCGCAACCGGGCAGCTGACGGATCTGAGGGCGCCTGGTCGGGATCGAGGAGGACGCGCACGACAACACCGCGCTGATGGGCCGCGATGATGGCGTCGACGACTGAGGACTCGGTCAGCACGTAGAGCTGCAGATCCAGCGTATGGACAGCACCGCGAATCACTGCCAGTGCCAGGGGCTTGATAGCAGCGCCGGGCAGCGTCGCCGCCACGATGATGGTCGCATCGGGAACAACGTCGGGAACGGTGACGTGGCGTCCGCACTTCACCAGGTCGGTGGCAAAGATGTGGGCCATGTTGGTGACCGCCGGGCCCCGGACCTCGCCGTCGAAGTCATGGTTCGCGTCCGAATGGTCGCCCCAGTTGATGCCGCCCACGATGGCAACGCTGTTGTCGACGATCAGTAGCTTGACGTGGTCGATCATTCCGGACTTCACCGGATACTCGAGTGCGTCCACACCGGCCTGACGCAACGACACCGCCATGGCGGCACTGGTATCGACCGACGGGTCCACGATCACCGCCACGGGAACGCCCCGCGTATGGGCCCGCCGCAGCGCTGCCGATACATCGGCGCGGGAGAACTCGTACATCTCCACGTCCACCGACGAGGCCGCGTGATCGATGAGGGAAACGATCTCGACGAACGTCTCAGCACCGCCGTGATACACCCGCACGGTGTCATGGCCTGACTGCAGAACACCCGAAGCCGGGACAGCGGAATGGCGCGGCGGCGCCCCTGACGACGACGGGGGATAGGCATCGCATCCGGCCACCAGGAAGGCGACGAGAACTGCCCAGCGCCGCCACGTCCGGATCATAGACGGCACGCTACCACAGATTTGTGTATATCGCCGCCGCTGGTGAGATTGAGCACCCTGATAGACTGCCCCCGGTTCGGAGGTTTGATGCGTGAACGGATTCGTTCAGGTGGCCCAGGACGTTCTGGCGATTCTGGTGATGCTTGGCGTGTTGCTCCAGACCCCGAAGGCAACGGGTCTGGGCGGCGCGATCGGGGGAGGCTCGGGCGAGGGTGGCGGTTACCGTCGTCGTCGCGGGATCGAGGCATCCCTGCTGCGTCTGACGGTGGCGTTCGTGGTGGCGTTCGTGATGGTGGCCGCAGCGGCGACCGTCAGTACCTATCGCGGCTAAAACGGCGGCGCCATCGGGCTGAAGCCGTCGCGGCTGTCGGCCTGATCCTCATCGCTCTC
>JBEPVH010000339.1:0-3117 GCA_041691115.1 bacterium
AGCCGGGCATCAGGGTTCCGCGGTGCTCCTGGGCGCGGCGCAGCAGCGTCTCCTGGAAGGCAACGATGTCGAGAATGATTTCGCGGCAGACGCGCTTGGCGTACAGACGCATATCCGTCGCCACCTGATCGTTGCGGCTGCGCCCCGTGTGCAGCTTGCCGGCGACGGCGCCGGCATGGTCGTGGAGGCGGCGTTCGACGGCTGAGTGGATGTCCTCGTCACCGGGCTCGACAACGAATTCGTTGCGCTCGAACTCGCGGCGAACAGCGCGGAGGCCGGCGTCGATGGCACGCCATTCCGTTGCCGTCAGCAGACCGACTGCCTTGAGCATCATGGCGTGCGCTTGCGACGCTTCAATGTCCTCGGCGTAGAGGCGGCTGTCGATGGCGATCGATGTGGTGTATTCCTCGACGGAACGGGCTGTGCTGGTTCCCAGCCGCCCCTCCCACATCTTTGCCGGGGCCTTGGTCTTGGCGGGCGGGCGCACGGGCGCCGGCTCGACAACGACGGGGGCACGCTTCTTGGGCGTCAGCTTTGCCAGCACCGCCTTCGGTGCGGCGACAGCCTTCACTTTCTTCTTGGTCTTGGGCTCCTTGCTCGCGGGCGGCAGTTCGGGCCGCTCGTCGCGGCTGACACCGGCACCGACAACTCGAATACCGCGAGCCACGTCAGGCACCCTTCCGTGTGACTTTGCGTTCGAGGACCAGCGGTGCGAGATCCTCAAGCGCGCCCTGGATACGTGTCTGCGTGCGCAGCGGCAGACCGAAGAGTTCGATGAAGCCGCGCGCGGCAGTGTGGTCGAAGGTGTCTTCGCGTCTGTCGTATGTCGCCAAATTGGCCTGGTACAGGGACTGCGGGGCGCGCCGGCCCTCTGCATGGACGCGGCCACGCTGCAGACGCAGGCGGACCTCGCCTGTCACCGGCGCTTGGGTTGCGGCGACGAACTCCCACAAGGCACTGCGCAGGTGGCCGAACCAGAGGCCGTCGTACACAAGGCGTGACCACTCCTCGGCGAGTACACGCTTAACACGGGTGACATCGCGCGTCAGAGTCAGAGACTCCAACGCCTGATGGGCGGCGAACAGCGCCAGCGCCGCAGGCGCCTCGTAGATCTCACGCGACTTGATGCCGACGAGACGGTTCTCAACGAGGTCGATGCGGCCAACGCCGTGAGCACCGGCGAGAACGTTGAGTTTGTCGACAAGGATGTCGGCGGCCAGGCGCTCACCGTCCAGCGAGATGGGCACACCACGTTCAAAACCCACGAGCACCGACACGCCACCGGCGGGTGCTGTCTCCGGGTCGGCGGTCCACTTGTAGACGTCCGCAGGGGGTTCGATCCAGGGATCCTCGAGAACACCCGCTTCGATGGACCGCCCCCACAGATTGGCGTCGACCGAATACGGGTTCTCCTGGGTCACCGGAATCTCGATGCCGTGCGTTGCCGCGTACTCGATTTCCTGGGGTCTGCCCATATCCCAGTCGCGGACCGGGGCCTCAACCTTCAACTCGGGTGCGAGCGCTCCCACGGCGACGTCGAATCGCACCTGGTCATTGCCCTTGCCGGTGCAGCCGTGAGCCACGGCGACTGCACCCTCCTCGCGGGCGACATCAACGAGCAGCTTGGCAATGAGGGGGCGGGCAAGAGCGGTCGCCAGCGGATAGACGCCCTCGTAGAGCGCCCCGGCCTGCAGCGACGGAAAGGCAAAGCTCTCGACAAAGAGGCGCTTGGCGTCGACAACATGAGCTGCCAGCGCGCCCGTCTTCAGAGCGCGAGCGACGACGGTTTCCATATCGCGTCCCGCGGACTCACCGAGATCGGCAGTGAGGGTGACGACGTCGTAGCCGAGGTTCTCCTGGAGCCAGCGGATGGCCACGGAGGTGTCGAGGCCCCCGGAATACGCAAGAACACATACGGGACGACGATCGGCCACCGAAATCCTCCGCTGGCGCCCGCGGTAGCGGGCAGGGGGGCCAATGATGCCTCAGGCCCCGCGGCGCAGGCCCTTGACCCCCAAGGCTCGATGACGCGCCGTCTCCAGATTCACCGCGGCGCCAACAAGGGCGAGGTGGGTGAACGCCTGAGGGTGGTTGCCCAGGAAGTCGCCGGTGACGGCGTCGGCCTCCTCGGCGAAAAGGCCCAGCGGTGATGCGAACGACAGGAGGCGCGAGAAGAGGCGTTCGGCGTCATCCACCTGCCCGCACTGGGCAAGTGCGTCGACGAGCCAGAACGAGCAGAGGAGGAACGCTCCCTCATGACTGTTCTTGCCGTAGTCGTCGGCAGCGCGCCTGTAGCGGCGCAGCAGCACACCGCCATCGCTGAGATCAGCCGCAACAGCCCGCACCGTGCTCAGCATGCGCGGATCGCCGGGCCGCAGGAAACGCACCTGAGCCATTCGCAGAAGCGCAGCGTCGAGCTTGTCGCCGTCGAACGTCTGCGTGAAGGCGCCGATCTTTTCGTTGAAGCCGCGCTTGGTGATCTCACGGTGCATCATGCGCCGCGCCTTGAGCCACGCAGCGCGATCGTGAGGCAGCGAGTAGCGTCGCCCCAGACGCAGTCCCCTGTCGACGGCAACCCAGCACATCAGCTTGCTGTAGGTGAAGTGCTCGTCGCCCTTGCGCGGCTCCCAGATCGAACGGTCGGGTTCCTGCCAGCGCGCGATCGCCAGCTCGACGACGGGGCAGAGATCGCCCCACAACGCCGACGATATCTTGCCGCCAAACCGCGCGTAGAGATATGCGGAATCCATCAGCTCGCCGTAGATGTCGAGCTGCAGTTGGTCAATGGCCGCATTGCCGGTGCGCACGGGCCGTGAACCGCGGTATCCCGACAGATGCGTGAGCAACTCCTCCGGCGCCTCGCGGCCGCCATCAAGCGTGTAGAGATTGGGGACATCGTGGTCAGCACAATCGAGGCCGATACGACGCAGCCACGAGAAGAATGCGTCGGCCTCCGAACCAAAGCCAAGCTGAAAGAACGCGTACAGCGTGAAGGCCGCGTCACGCAGCCAGGTATAGCGGTAGTCGTAGTTCCGCTTGCCGTACATCTGCTCTGGCAGTGAAGTCGTTGGTGCCGCGATGATGGCGCCCGTCGGCGCGTAGGTCATCAGTTTGAGC
>JBEPVH010000340.1:0-3114 GCA_041691115.1 bacterium
AAAGACCTCGGCGTCGCCGGTGAGCGAATCGGCTATCTCGTCATCCATCCATCGCTGGCAGCGGACACCACCGAGCGTGCCATCGAGATGTGCGCCCGCGCATTGGGCTTCGTCAACGCGCCGGCGACAGCACAACGCGCCCTGCTACACCTCGACACCTGGGACGTCGACATCGAGCCCTACAGAAGTCGCCGCGATGCCGCCCTCACAGCCGCACGCGCCGCCGGCCTCGAGGCATTGGAGCCCGGTGGCGGCCTCTACCTCTGGGTGCGCTCGCCGTGGGAAGACACCATCGCCTTCATCGACAGGCTGGCATCGCAAAAGGTCCTCGTCACGCCGGGAATTGCGTTCGGCGTCCCCGACCACTTCCGGATCTGCTTCTCGGCGACACCCGACGCCATCGCCATGGCGGGACGCGAACTGACGGCAGCTTCCGCTGAGGCCGCTCCCGCCTGACTCCGATTGGGCGCTTGGTGTCCGCCGTTCTGGCAGACACTCAGGCCGTGAGTGATTCCGCGGAAACGGTGGGAGCGGCGCAGGCGGCGCTGGCGTGGGTCGATGCGACACTCGCGGACCCTGCCGCCTCAGCAATGACGCTGTGGACGCGCAGCATCTCTGAGGCCAGTGGTCCAGGGGCAGCGTCAGCCTACGAGCACGATATTGATGGCTGGACGATCCGCATTAGCGAGATCTCGTACTCGCACGTAAGCGGCTATGGCTCGTACATCAGCGCCGGCACGTATACCCGCTACGTACTTGGTGTCATCGATCCCGATGGCGATGTCCGCGACGCCATGACAGGCGATGGCGACTCCGGGTTGAGCGACACGTTCCGGCATGTTGGCGAGGCCCATGACCTGCAAGGCAAGCAAGCCACAACAGCGTTTCGTGATCTGTTGCTCCGACGCACGGCCGAACTGCCGGGTCTCGAGTAGGCCTAGGAGAGGGTCTTACCTGCTCCGGGACCGCCACCTGCCTGGGGTGCGGGCTTGGGACGACGCGCTCCCGGCCCCGTCATCGGCGATTCCAGAACGCGACGGCGCGGGCCGTGCAGTGTCAGCGCCTGCGTGGCAGCGGAGTGCATCCCGATGAGCGCGTAGCAACCACCCTCGCGATTGAGGACGCGCCGCAGAACACCGCGGTAGTGGATCTCCTCGAGCGAGAGGTCGGTTCCACCCAGATCGGGATTGGTCAGGGCGGCGAAGGCCATTCCCTGGGCGTGGGCGACCGTCACGGCTTCAGTGATCAGGTTCAACTGATGCCGGTACTCGTTGCGACGGACCCTGGCGGCAGTGCTCTCGCGCAGGCCGGAAGGAGCCTTGGATGCCATGTCGACAGCGTACTGCGCAGGGGCGGACATCCCACGGACAAGACTGCTCCAAATACCCATGAATTGATCGGATTTGTCCGCGTAATGTCCGCCTTTAGACCCCGGATAACGACTAGTGTCCTGTAGGTTCAGCGGGGGGATTCCCGCGTGTCCGAGAGGGGGGCCGCGCCACGTCCACGACAGTTTCGTCGCGCAACATCCGGCGTGAGGCGCAGCGCATCGCCGTGGATCCTGCCGTCTCAGCGTTCGTCGCGGATTCGTGGCCTGATGCGGCACCTGACAAGGACAGCGGCGCGTACGTTGCCGAATACACCACCGAGTCGGGGTCCCTGTACACCCTGCGACTCTGGACATCGCAGAGCACCCGCGACGTCGCCGGTGTTTCGATGCCGGTCACCGACTCCCGTGTCGACGCGATCTTCGACTCCATTGTTCCTCGCGGTAATGACCGCGTCGAGGCGCGAGCTCATGCCGAGCGCGTGGTCAAGGCATTGGAGGAACACCTCGTGACGGTGCCTGTCGATTTCGTTGTCTCCGAGGTGGAGCCGGGCAAGCCTCGCCTTCCGCTGGTGGTGCTGGCGCGTCACGCAGCCGACATCACCGGTGATCCGGCGACGTACAGGGACCTGATCGAGGTTGGCTCGTGGACGGGTGTCGTTCTGAGCGATGACCTTGCCGCCGTCCATCTCAAGTTGTCCATGAAGTACGCCAGCGCTATGGCGGACGAGCAGGTCGTCAACTTCGATGCTGCAGTCACCGGCGAAGACTTGGCTCGGCTGGGTCCGGAGCCGGCGGCGAAGCTGGCAACCGAGACCATCGAAGGATTCATTGAGCGTCTCGAGGCGCGTGCGACGGAAACACATGTCGTAGCGCGCGCCGAAGTTTCAGCGCGACCTCGCCTGGTGCCCGAAGCGTTCTACAGCGCGACCGACATCGTCGCTGCATTCTTCGAACGTTTCAAGGGTCGCCGCGTCCCCTTTTGGAATGGTGGCGATCGCTGGATCGTCACGGCGAACGACGACTCGCGCATCGCCCTGACGATGGCCCTCAAGGAGGAATCCGGGCAGGCCACCGCCACGGTGCGGATAGCTGTCGAGCGCGCCGACAACGAGTACGACGCCGCTGAGATTGAGAAGTGGCAGGAATCGGCAGACGGGGTCGCGGCGCAAATCGAACGAGTGGCGCTCGCGCAGGAATCGGCGCCGTCCTTCTCGCTCGCCGTCCCCGTCGAGACAGTCATGGCCGAACTGGCACGCCGACTCCCGGCGATGTTCCCATCACGCGGGGTAAGTCGCTCGGACACAGGGTTCTCCGTCAGCAACTTCGAGCTTGGCGAAGAGGTGTGGGGATCCGTAACGGTACGCGTCGAGGCACAGAGCGACTACGAGACCCGCGTGACATTCAAAGGCGCACTACGCGGCAACGGGCTGGGCAAGGATCCTGCGACGCAGGCCCAGTCGCGCCAGGCGTATCGCGCCATCGTCGCCAGCAGCGCGGCGCAAATCCGTGACGAGATAACAGCGGACGTTGCTCCGCCACCACCATCGGCGCCCGACGTGGGCCTGGAGTAGAAAGCGTGAGCACCTTCGTCGACTCGGAGACCATCACCCACAACATCGACCGCGAAGCCGCGTGGCAGGACATCAAGCGAATCGTCGCTGAGGCCGTCCCTGGACTGCACCTCGACGGCGAGGAGAGCGACTCCTGGCACCCCGAGTATTTCGAAGGTGAGATGGACGGTGAGTTCGGCAAACACACCGTGCGCATGCGCGTCAGCGAGTCGT
>JBEPVH010000341.1:0-3090 GCA_041691115.1 bacterium
GTGTATAAGAGACAGGCTACACCCATGGACAGCGCGCCCAGGTGGTGTCGCTGGCGCATCACCTGCTGGCGTACGTCGAGATGCTGCAGCGTGACGTGGAGCGCTTCACCGACGCGCATGAGCGCACCGATGCGCTGCCGCTGGGAGCAGGTGCTCTCGCCGGAACAACTCTGCCGCTGGACCGCGCACTCGTTGCAGCGACGCTGGATTTCGATGCGGCGTCGGGGAATTCTCTGGACGCGGTCTCGGATCGCGACTTCGTCGTCGAGATCACCTTCGTCTGCGCTCTCACCATGGTGCATATGTCCCGCCTCGGCGAGGAGATCGTGACATGGTGCTCGACGGAGTACGGATTCGCCGACCTTCCGGATGCGTACGCGACGGGCTCGTCGCTGATGCCGCAGAAGAAGAACCCTGACATCTTCGAGCTGGCCCGCGGCCGTACCGCTCGCGTCATCGGGGATGTTGTCACTCTTCTGACCCTCATTAAGGGCTTGCCGCTGGCGTACAACCGCGACCTGCAAGAGGACAAGCCCGCCCTCTTCGACGCTGTCGACACCGTGCGTGCCACATTGCGGGTGCTCACCGAGGTGATGGCACTCATCGATTTCGACGTGGAGCGGCTGCGCGAAGCGGCATCGGACCCGGCACTTGTCGCTACGGACATCGCCGAGTACCTGGTTCGCAAGGGCGTCGCCTTCCGCGAAGCCCACGGCATTGTCGGCCGCGTGGTTCGGCAGACGAACCGCCGCCGCAACGGTCTGGCCGACGTCACCGCCGAGCAGTGGGCCGCGATCGATCCGCATTTCGGCGCTGACGTGCTCGACATTTTCGACATGGAGAAGCGTCTGCGCAGCCGCGAGGTTGCCGGTGGTCCCGGACCGCGCGCCGTCTCCAAGCAGTTGGTGCGGATGGCCACCCAGGTTGCCAAGACACGCCGTGCCGTCACCGTCCTGGCCCGCGATTCCAGCGCGGTCAAGGAGGTGGGCGCCGTCAAGCGGCGTTCTACGGTCTAACGAGAGGAACTGACATGTCGCGCACCTATCTTGTCCTCGGCGCCGGCCGACAGGGCGTCGCTGCTGCCTATGACCTGGCGATGCACGGTGCAGCTGACGCCATCGTCATCGCAGATATCAGCGAGCCCGCCGCGACGGCTGCAGCAACACGTGTCAATTCCCTCAGTGGAACCGAGCTGGCGCACGGGGTGCGCCTCGACGTGGCCGATATCACCGCCACGACCGAGTTGATGGCGGCCGCGGATGTCTGCCTCTCGGCGGTGCCCTACCCCCTCAACTTCGGGCTGACCAACCGTGCCATCGCCGCCGGCACATCGTTCTGCGACCTCGGCGGCAACGGCGATGTCGTCATGTCCCAGCTGGGCCTCGACCCGGAGGCGCGCGAGGCAGGCGTCAGCATCGTTCCCGACTGCGGCGTCGGTCCCGGAATGATCGGGAACCTGGCGATGCAGCTCATGGCGCAGTTCGACTCGGTCGAGGAACTGCGGATCTACGACGGAGGGTTGCCACAGAATCCGCGTCCGCCCTTCAACTACGCCATGTTCTTCAACGTCGTGGGCCTCACCAATGAGTACGCGGGCAATGCCCTGTACATCCGCGACGGCGAACTCACCGAGGTCGAGACTTTCGCCGATGACGAGTATGAGATCGTCGACATTCCCGAGTTGGGCAAGCTCGAAGCATTCGTCACGTCAGGTGGCCTGACAACGCTGGCGCACACCTGCAGCGGCGAGCTGCGGACGCTGACCCAGAAGACGCTGCGCTACCCCGGCCACGTCGCCCTCTTCAAGGGCATTCGCGACCTGGGCATGCTCGACACCGAGCCCGTCGCCGTCAACGGCAGCGCTGTGTCACCGCGCGAGTTCCTGCACGCGATGGTGGCGCCGCGATTCGCACCCCGAGCCGACGACCGCGACCTCGTGGTCATTCACATGATTGCCCGCGGCATCAAGGATGGTGCCGATACCGAGATCACCCTCGACCTTCTCGACAAACATGACGAGGCGACAGGATTCGCCGCCATGGAACGCACCACCGGATTTCATCTGGCGATCGTCGCCGCCATGATGGCGGCCGGTGAGGTGCCCGTCGGCGCCACCGCCCTTGAGCATGCAGTCGATCCGGAGCGGATGGTCGAGGAACTTCATCGCCGCGGCATGCGGCCCACGCTGTCCGTCAAGCAGCTTGTCTGAGCCTCGCCCCGTCCTCATCGTCGGCGACGTCCAGGGCGATAGTGAGCGCCTTGCCGAGGCACTCCTGGCGCATCCTGAGGATGACGTCGACACGGTCTTTCTCGGCGACTTCTTCCAGGGCGGCAAACTCGGCGAGGCCGGCGGTATGGCATGCGCTCGCATCGCCCGCGAGCGCCGCAATGCCCGGTACGTCCTCGGTAATCACGACGTCTTCATCATGATGGTGCTCGAAGTTCGCCGTGGCAACATTCCCGACGATGCCGGGGCACCCGGCACGCGAGGCGGTCTCAATGATTTCTGGCTGGCCCGCCGCGGCGATCCCGCCGATCTCGATGCCCTCGATGCTGATCCCGGGATGGAGGCATGGCTGCGTTCGCTGCCACTCATGCTCATGCTCGACGACGGCACCCTGATTCAGCACACCGACGATGACTCCTATCTGCGCATGGGTGACAGCGTCGACGCCATCAACGCGCAGGCGCATGAGTGGCTGAAGACATCCGACGGGGTTCTGAAAACTCATCGCCATCTCATAGGACGCCGCGCATTCACGGAGCGAGACGCACTCGATGCCTATCTTGCCCTGTTCTCGGCGACGCGGCTCGTGCACGGCCACACGCCGCACTGGGAGGACGATCCCGAATCGCGCCACGACGGCCGCATCCTGGGATTCGACGGCAGGTTCTCACGCCACTGGCCGCGGAACGACGACGAGACGACAGGTCCCGTCGGCGCCACCATCGCGCTGTTGCCGCCCCTCTGAGACCGCATGGACATCAACGTGCCGGCTCCCGTCCAGGTCGACGGCTCGCTCGGTGAAGGGGGCGGCCAGATCATCCGGTCGGCTCTTGCGCTCTCCCTCATCACGGGGCGTCCCTTCG
>JBEPVH010000342.1:0-3081 GCA_041691115.1 bacterium
GCCAGCACTGCGACATCGCCATGCGCGACGGGGTGCTCGCCTGGCAGACGGGTAATGCTGCGCGAGTGCTGGCGACCGACGACGGCGACGAGGGTGACATCCTGTCGGGTGAGCATCCCTGCTACGGCGTGTACAGATGCGCCGACGGCCACCTCACAGTCGCCGCCCTCGAACCGAAGTTCTGGACCGAGTTGACAAGCGTTCTCGACATTCCGCATCTGGCCGACGAAGCTTTTGCCAAGGGCGATGCGGCGGCCCGCGTGCGCACCGAGATCGAGGCCATATTGGTGCGTCATACGCGTGCCCAGTGGATGGACAGACTCAAGGGCCACGACGTCTGCGTCGAGCCCGTGCTGACGCTGGCGGAGGTCATGGCGGATCCGCAGACAGGCGAACGCGGCATGCTCATCGATCACGGCACGACGGGTGACATTGACCAGGTGGGCTTTCCCATCCGTTTCTCGCGAACACCCGCTCAATGGCGCCATGCAGCACCGGGTCACGGCGAGCAGGGGCGCCAGATTCTCAGTGAGGCCGGGTACGATGACGCCGAAATTGATGCGCTGATCAACGAGGGAATCACTCGATGACGACGACGGCGGGGGAGGCAAGCGAGCCACGCAAAGCGCCGACGCGGCGTTCGGCGCGCACCCGTGAGCGGATTCTCGCGGCGGCCACCGAAGTCTTTGCGCGGCGTGGCTTCCATGGAACTCGCGTCGCCGACATCGCCGAACTGGCAGGCATCGCGTACGGCCTCGTCTATCACCACTTCAAGAACAAAGAGGAAATCCTGTCGGCGATTTTTGCTGAGCGCTGGGGTGACTACGTTCGTTATCTCTACGACCTGGGCAAGACGGAGACCTCGTTTGCCGACAGGATCGGCAAGCTCGTGCACTTCATCATCGAGAGCTATCGGCACGAGCCCCACCTGATGACGGTGATCATCAATGAGATCTCTCGCTCCTACGAGTTCATCGAGTCCCATGACATCGAGGAGGTGCTCGTCGCCTTCGATGCCATTGAGGCGCTGATTCGCGCGGGTGTCGACAGCGGTGAGGTTCGTGCAGGTGTGGACCCGCATCTGGCGACATATTCCGTCCTCGGCGTCATCGAGATGGTGCTGACGGGCTATGTCATCGGCCGTCTCGAGCGCGAGGAGCGCGAGCAGTTTCAGGCCGACGAGCGCCAGCTCACCGAGATGCTCACGGGGATGCTCTGCCGCTGACGTTGTCGTGCCACCACTCGTCGACCTGACGGGCTGTGTCGGCACGGTCGCCGCTGTTGTCGATAACCCATGTGGCGCGGTCGCGCTTGGTGGCAATGGGAAGTTGCGCCGCCACCCTGGCAACCACATCGCCGTCGCGGACGGCGCCACGCTGCAACTGCGTTGCCTCGTCGGTGACCACCACGAGGACGCCGTCGAACTCGCTTTCGCGCGAGTTCTCAAAGAGCAGGGGAATGTCGACAACAACCAGGGGTACCTCGCTCTGCGCCGCCGCGCCGATCATCTTGGCCATCCGCGTGAGGATTCGTGGATGGGTGATCGCCTCAAGGTCGCGGCGGGCGTCGTCGTCACTGAAAACGATGGCTGCAAGGGCCTTGCGATCGAGGCTGCCGTCCTCGCCGATGACCGCGCTGCCGAACCGGGATGTGATCTCAGCCAGGGCAGGAGATCCCGGGACAACCACCTCGCGGGCCACGGCGTCGGCATCGATCACGCTCGCGCCATGGTCCGCCAGGAGCGTCGCAACCGTGGATTTCCCCGTGGCGATGCCGCCGGTCAGGCCGATCACGCGCATGCGGCGATCGTAGCGAGCCTTGCTACAGTCCGCCTCAGTCATGGGTCGCCTGCGTTATATCGCCGTCCTGCCGATCCTCGGAGCCTTGACGCTCAGCGCGTGCTCGACGCCACCGCCGCCTCCGACGATCCACTTCGTCGGCAATACGAGTTGCCCGGTGGCAGGCCAGACGCCGTACGACCCCTCGCCGCGTACCACCAACGGTGATGGCCCGGCCGTGGGCACCGCTGTCGACGAGATGCCCCATACCCACGTGAACGTGGGCACCACGGTCACCTACAACCACAATCCCCCCACATCCGGCTGCCACTACAACACGGCGGGGAGTGCCACCGAACTGGCCGGGCCGCTGCACGGCGGCGGCGTCTACGACCGTGTGGTGCCCGCTGAGTATTGGGTCCACAACCTCGAGCACGGCTACATCGTCGTTCTCTACAACTGCCCCCAGCCGCCGGGCTGTGACAGCGACTTCCAGACCATCAAGGCCTGGTTCAAGGCGCTCAAGTTCGACACCGGATTCGCCTACGCCAAGGTCCTGGTACTGCCCTGGACAACCATGAGCGACAAGTTCGCCGTGGTCTCGTGGGACTGGTACCTGGGCATGAAGACCCTGGATATGAACCAGATTCAGGCGTTCTACGACAACCACAAGGGCCAGGGACCGGAGCAGTCCGCCGGCTGACGTCCCGACCCGGGCCCCTGTCTATACTCGCTGGCATGTCTCGACGCAATCGACGCCGTCTGGATTCCGCAGCTCCTGCAGCCGCAATCGCCGTGCAGGCGCCGCGTGACGTTGTTGATGGACCCACGATCTCGTGGCGCCACTGCCTGCTCGGTCTTGTCGCCGGTGAGGCGCTGCTGTTCATCCTCGCCTTCGGCGGTCTCAACCTTGCCGACGCCGTCTTTGGTCCCACGGGCCAGGTCGACGGCGGTGTGGCGGGCATGGCGACGCTCCTGGCCGTGATGGCGGGAGGATTCCTGGCGGCACGGCGCGCCGGCCACCACGGCCTCTACCAGGGCATCGTGGTAGCCGTCGGCTTCATCGCCGTCTCTGCCGTCGTCCAGCTGGCCGGCGAGGCCAACCTGGTGGCGACATCTCTGCACAACGGTGGCAACCACCTCATCAATCTGGGCCCCATGAACATGGGCGATCTGATGAGCGGTGATCTTCTTGCCCTCTTTGCGGGCTCGGTCGGCGGCATCTTCTCGGGCCGCCGCTGAATCACCCGCTTAAACGAAAAGCCCGCCAGGATTACCTGGCGGGCACTTACACGAAACCCTA
>JBEPVH010000343.1:0-3080 GCA_041691115.1 bacterium
AGATGTGGGGGCCGTGCGCCGGTAGTTGCGCGGGTTGCAGGGCGATGATCGCGCGGCGTCCAGCCTCGGCAATCTCGTCGGCAGTCATGGCCGCGGGCTGAATCGGCGTCCCGATGATGATGCGCAAGCGCTTGCGCAGCCACAGCCGCTTGGTGCCCGAAATGGCGACGGGCAGAACCGGCACGCTGTTGTTCACCGCGAAGTGGGCGAAGCCCTTCTTGAACGGCAAGACGTCACCCTCGCGCTCCTCGTACGTACCCTCGGGGAAGATGACGACTGCCACACCGCGCCGCAGAGCGCTGTCGATGTGGGAGCGCAAGGTGTCGTCGTGACGCCCGTTGGCGACGGGAATGATGCCACCGGAGCGGAGGACGAGATCCCAGAGCTTGGGCTTCTTGACGATGTGCTTGATCTCACCGAGCACATGCAGCCGAGGCAGTTCCGGAAACGTCGCGAGCAGGGCCGGCGCATCCACCCAGTTGAGGTGATTGGCGATGAGGATGTAGGGACCAGTTGGGATGTTCTCGCGGCCGGAGACCGAAATCCGGAAGAGGGATCGCAGTGCCAGCCCGAGCCCGATCCGGATGCGGCGGAATTCCGGCGTCACCGCCGCCTGCACCGGAATCTCCGCAGCGCAAGGCAGCGTCGTGATGTCGATCGCAGGCGCGACAACAGTGGCAACGCTGGTCATGCCTCTGCTCCACCGGTGCGGCGCGCATCGCCGCGCAGAACTCGGATGGAGGCGTCAACGGCTGTGGTCAGCGATTCGGCGTCGTGGCCGCGGCTGACAATCGGGGCACCTGCATGCACCCACACAGCACCCGGCTGTGGCAGGCGCTTGCCTTTGGGCAACAGCTCGCGAGCGCCGTATGTTCCCAGCGGAATCACCGGTGCACCGGCAGCCAGAGCGATGCGCGCTGCACCGCGACGGCACCGCGCCATCTCGCCATCGGTTGAACGCGTGCCCTCAGGGAAGATGATGACCGAGCCGCCGCGCGTCAGATGCGACGCGCAGATCTCGAGGGCCTCTGCACCGCGGCCGCCACCACAACGTTCCATCGGAACCGCGTTGACGCATGCGCGAACCAGCTTGCCCTGAGCCGAGGAGCGGAAGAAGAAGTCCGCCGCTGCCGTCACCGCGGTGACGCGGCGGCGCTCAGCGGGCATGGCGCGCATCACGATGAGGAAGTCGAGCAGGCTCTCGTGATTGGCCACGATCACCGCGGGTGCGGTGCCGGCCAGGTGCTCCGCGCCGCTGACACGAAGGTCGCACACGGCCCCCAGGCCGGGGAGCAAGAGCCCGCGCTGCACGACCGAGCGCAGCGTGGCGCCCCCGGCGGATCCCGATGCCTTCAGGTGAAGGCTTGCTGTGGTGTTCATGGTGCCATCGTCGCGAGACGACGGCTCCGGAAAATCCGGAGGACACCTGAACCCTTAGGGGATCACGCCGGAGGCCAGCTCCGAACTAGGCGACGCCGCGATCGGCCTCGTAAGCCTTCTGGATCAACTGAGGATCAGCCTTGAACTGGATGACCCGCTCGATCAGGATTGCAAAGTCGCGCTCACCGCGCGCGCCGGAGATGGCGAGCATGGGCTTGCCATCGAGGAAGAAGCCGAACGTGGGGATCGAGCGAATACCCATGCTCTGAGCCGTGGCCTGGTTGGCCTCGGTGTCCAGCTTCAGGATCGTGATCTTGCCAGCGAAGCGCTCAGCCATCTTCTCGACGACCGGGGCGACCTGGCGGCAGGGGCCGCACCATGGTGCCCAGAAGTCGACCATGACCAGGCCCTTGCTGCCCGTGACCTGCGCCGCAAAAGTGGCGTCGGTAATCTCAGTAACCTTGCCTGCCATCGTTGGTCCCCTCTCTTCGGCCCACGGATGCGGGCCAACCCGGGAAAGTACGCCATCGGGTGTTCCGAAGGAGGGACAGGCGGCGCCCAATGTCCGCCCTTAGACTTCCGGGCGTGGAGACGTGGGACGTCATCGTCGTGGGCCTCGGGGCCATGGGCTCGGCAACGGTGCACCAACTGGCCCGCCGCGGCGCCCGTGTCCTGGGCATCGATGCCTACTCCCCGCCCCACACGGTGGGTTCCACCCACGGCGACTCGCGGATAACTCGTCAGGCCATTGGCGAGGGCTTCGCCTACGTGCCGCTGGTACAGCGCTCCAACGTCCTCTGGCGCTTCATGGAGGAGGAGGCGGGAACCGACCTGCTGACCCAATGCGGTGGCCTCATCCTCGGACGCGTAGGCTCGGACCATAAGCAGCACGGCAAGACCGATTTCCTCGGACGCACCATCGCCGCGGCCGAGAAGTTCGGCATCACCCACGACGTCCTCACGACGAGCGAAGCGCAATCGCGATTCCCGCAATTCACCCTGCACGGCGACGAGACCGGCTACTACGAGCCGGGCGCCGGTTACCTGCGTCCGGAGCGCTGCGTCGCAACACAGCTGACCCTTGCAAAGCGCCACGGCGCAACGCTGCGATTCGGCGAACGCTTGACGTCATTCAGGCAGGACGGTGTCGGCGCACGCATCACCACCGATACAACGTCGTACGCCGCCGGAGCCGTCGTGTTGTCCGCCGGTCCGTGGATAACCCAGCACCTCAGCGAGCCACTGCAAAGCGTCTTCACAGTCAACCGCCAGGCAATGCACTGGTACGACATCTCCCCCGACGGCTTCGACGCCCTGTCGAAGGACTGTCCCGTCTACATATGGGAATCAACCCCCGAGACGTCGTTCTACGGATTCCCCGCCATAGACGGTCCATCTGGCGGACTGAAGATGGCCACCGAAGCCACCGCAGAGGTCACCACGCCTGAAGATGTGAATCACATCGTCCCCGAGGCGGAATCTCTGCAGAAATTCGACGACGTCTTCGGCCCCCGGTTCCCCGGCATCGAGCGCCGCGTCATCAAGGCAGTCACCTGCCTCTACACGACAACCTCCGACGGCGACTTCGTCATCGACGCGCATCCGGATGCGCCTGCAGTCCTCGTCGTCTCACCCTGCTCAGGCCACGGTTTCAAGCACTCCGCCGCCATCGGCGAGGCTGTCACCGAGAAGCTCCTCGA
>JBEPVH010000344.1:0-3073 GCA_041691115.1 bacterium
TCTCGACATAGACCTTTCGATCGGCGAAATAGGCGCCCACATGCCCGACCCCGGGGAGGGTCCAGAGCTTCTTGGGACGCCTCGCAGCGTGATAGAGCAGGTGGGCGTGGGCGACGGGAACCGTGGTGTCGGCCTCGCCGTGGATGAGGAGAAGCGGGCGGGGCGAGATGTCGCTGACGACATTGACGGGGCGGAAGTCGGAGAGCCGGGCGCCGGTGCGCCACGCCAAGGCAGCGATGACGGGGGCCACGATGATCGTCGCCGGCATGCGGAAGACGCGGCTGACCCTGTCACCGAGCAGGGCCCGCGGGTCGGCGAATGCCGAGTCCGAGCACACAGCCCGCACCCGGGGATCGCCTGCTGCCACGGATATCGAGACGGCGCCACCCATCGAATAGCCGAGCAGCCCCAATGGGACATGCCCTGTGCGGCGCACGGTGGCGTCGATGACGGCGACCAGGTCGTCGCGCTCATGAACACCCATCGTATGTGCCGCCACATCAGAACCCGGGGTACCACGCCAGCCGTACGCGGTCACATGAAAGCCGGCACGCTGTAACGCAGCGGAAATACCCAGAACGTCGGAGACGCGACCGCGGTAGCCACCGCTGACAACGACCGCAGCATCGCGCGTCCCCGGCAGATACCACGACGCCAGGCGCACACCATCGTTGGTGCGCACGTCGAGTGGTTCCCATGTGGCGCCGAAGTCGGCAGGTGTCAGCTGCAGATCATCGGAACGGCGATGGCCGAACGCCCGCGTGTACACGAAGGCGCAGCTCGCAGCCCAGGCCAGCAGCGAGGCGCCTACCGTCGCCGACGCTATGCGCTTGGGGTTGCGGGAAACGGAGCTCACCGCACCACCTCAGTGAGTGATCGCCATTCCGACAAGAAAGACAACGACAAGGGCTGCACCGAGCGCCGCCACTGCGATCCAGGCGGCGGCGCCCCGGGCCTCGACCTCGGTGGCGGCCGGAGGTGGCGTCGAGGTCACACTGCCGGCGACGAGGATTGACGTCTCGTCATCGTCGGGCACATCGAAGCTGATGAATTCGACGCGCCCGGCCGCATCGTCAGGAATGTCGGCGCGAGCAACGAGGACGGGCATGCGTGCCACCGAGCGGCGGGCACGCATGCGGCGATGGGGTGCCGGAGCGGCCTCCCCTTCCAGTTCGACGGTGGGCGGCGTCGGCTCAGGCGTGGGGTCGGCCCGAACCTCCGGCTCTTGCTCCGCCGTGGCTGCGGTGGCACGGCGAACCGCTGCCTGGCCGCGTTTGCCTGCCGGCTTGCGCTTGGCAGGGCGCGGCGCCGGCTGCTCCTCGCCGGGCGTGTCAGCAGCGGCGTCGCTCTCAGCCACGTTCATTACCCAATTAGACGACGGCGAGGATCTCGGCCGCCAGATTCCGATACGCCTCAGCCGCGAGTGACGAGGGGGCGTATGCGGTGATCGGCATTCCGGCCAGTGCCGTCTCCTGGAGCTTGACGGTGGTGGTGATCACCGAATCGAAGACGCGCAAGTTCGGAATTCCGCGCAGGCCCTCGAGCATGTCCCGGGAGAAACGGGTCCGGACGTTGACGAACGTCGGTGCCAGCCCCACAACCTGAAGCCGCGGATTGAGACGGGTCCGGGCCGCGGCCACGGCGCGCAGCACCTCTTTGAGGCCCTTGATGGCATAGCCCGACATCTGGACGGGAATCAGTACGTAGTCCGCTGCAGCCATCACCGAGATGGTGTGGAAGCCGAACGACGGCGGCGAGTCGAGAAGCACGATGTCGTGGTCGGCGGTGCCGCCGGGACGGGCCAGCGCATCGCGCAGCATCAACTCCCGGTTGATCGACGACGGAATCGCGTTCTCCACGCCGGAGAGGTCGGGTGACGCCGGCAGCAGATAGAGATTCGGCCACGGCGTCGTCTGAATCACGTCCACAGGGTTCACGGAACTGTCGACGAGCAACTGGCCGACCGACGTCTCCACACGATACGGCTCGACGCCCAGGCCCGACGTCAGGTTGGACTGCGGGTCCATGTCGACGACGAGAACCTTGCGGCCCATGGCAGCCATGGCTCCTGCGAGCGACGACACTGTCGTCGTCTTACCGACGCCGCCCTTGCCCGAAACGATCGCGATGGCGACGCCCACTAACGGCTCCTATGCGAGGCGGGTGGTGCCACCCGCTCCCACACGCCGTTGAGACTGTTCTGCAGCTTCGCCATGAGGACCAGGCGGCCGATCAGCGGCACCAGCAGCCATGCGACGGCGGCTGCGGGACGCAACTGCACGTCGCGTGTCAGGCCGATACGGTCCTGGCAGATGCGCACACGCTCGGCAGTCATGGCGATGGCGACCAGCGAGAACGGCAGCAGCAGTTCAAGCCACGGCACCACGAATAGGCCGGCCACAAGGATGTAGCCGAGCGGCGTGGCGGTGATCCCTGCGGGTGGCGTGATGCCCAGCTGCGGCGCCAGCAGCAGCAGGACACCGGCTGCCGAGGTGGCAACGCCTGCCAGCCAGGGAATGACAAGTGCCCACGTCGTCCTGCCGATGGCGACGTGCATGCGCGTGTCGAAATCCGACACCTCGCGGTTGATGCGTGCGTGCCAGATGAGGGAGTACAGCCCGAATGTCACCAGCGAGAGAACGATGACGACAGCAGGCATGCGGTGCTTGCCCACCAGGCCGAGGGATACCGGGACCTCGAGTTGTGGTGCCGCCGGGGTGGTTGCAGGCCATACAGGCGTACCCGCAACCGGCGTGATGACGACGTCGTCGACGGCGTCAGTCGTCTCACCGACCTCGGGGGCGACGGCGACTGTCGATTCGGTGCTGGGCTCGGATTGCTGCGTTGTGGGGTCGGACATCCAAGCTGCCCTCCATAGCGGGGCGGTCACTCGATGGCTCCGGGTACTGGATTCGAACCAGTGACCTTACGGTTAACAGCCGTCTGCTCTACCGCTGAGCTAACCCGGAGGGACGGCCGAAGTCTAATTCAACGACCCGGTCCGGGGAACGGGGCGCGGCCGGGCCCCCAGAGAGCCCCGCCCCGCACCCCGCTAGAATGGGTGAGGCCGGTT
>JBEPVH010000345.1:0-3066 GCA_041691115.1 bacterium
GGCTTGGGCAGGTCACCGACTTCAGGAAGCGTCGCGTAGAGCTGCGCCAGCAACCACAGCATGAACGCCGAGAACAGCGCCGGCTTGTCCATGACATCGGCCAGCTCGAGGAGATGAATCATTCCTGATCCATCGGTGTTGACAGTGAGCAGGTCGTGGACGTCGAACTCGGTCTCGCCGAAGAAGAGGCCGGCACCCTGCTGCTCCAACGTGATGATTTCGCGCTGGATCACGCCGAGTGTTGCTGGGGCGATGCCGCCGTATTCGGCAAGCGTCGCCTTGGCCTCGTCGGACCCAAGGTACTGCAGCACTGTCTGCAGGTCGGCGAGGTCGAGGAGCGGCAGGTGATTGTCGTCGCAGTACTTGAAGACGAGTGACAGCACTGATGTCTGCGTGTCATTGAGGCTGAGAACGCGAGCCAGGAGCAGCGGGCCAAAGGAGTGCACCGTCGCGCGTACCTGCGCACCGAGCTTGCCACTGAGCGACAGCATCTCCACAGCGTGGGTTCGAGGAGTAAAGGTCCATCCCAACTGGGTGCTGCGCGCGACCACCTTCGGATCAGCGGCGTTGCCCGGCACAGCGAGCCCCGTCAGGTCGCCTTTGACGTCGGCCACGAATACCGGGACACCCGCAGCAGCGAGCTGCCCGGCCAGGAGCTGAAGCGTCTTGGTCTTGCCCGTTCCCGTGGCGCCGGCCACGAGGCCGTGCCTGTTCATCATCGACAGGGCAACCTGGACGGGCACGCCCTGCAAGGTCTCACCCTCGCGGAACGGAAATCCCAGGGTGACGGCGGGTTCGGCCAGGGCGTACCCGGCCTTCATCTCGTCCTGAAAGCCTGCGTCCATGGCTACTGCCCTCCAAGAGTTCCGGGTCTGCCGTGCGCGGCATCGTAGCTGGCGGCTTCCGCGGTGCCGGATTGTCCGCTCGCTGTCCTTATACGCGGGGCAGAGTGATCTCATGGACCCGAGTTCGGGCCGGGGTGACGTCCTCGTCCTGGATTACGACAAGACGCTGGCGGACGAGAGGGGGATCGTTCCGCAGTCGGCGAAGGACGCTCTGCGCCGCTGGCGGGAAGCCGGCGGCATCGTCATCGACAATACGGGGCGCCGCGCAGGTGACTTCCTCGGCGAGAACGGCCCGGCGATCTTCCCTGACATTGCCGACTACGTTGACTACGTCGTCGCCGAGAACGGCTCGGTGATCATCGACGTCGCCAAGGATCGGATGATCATGCTCGGAGAACGGCCGCCCCAGGCGCTTATCGACGAGATCGCAGCGACCTTCTCGCCGTCATTCCTGAGTCCTTACAGGGTGCAATGCATCAAGACGGCGGATCCCACGGGGCCGCCCGGCGATGCCAACGAGGTGGCGCTGACCGCCATGGTCGATCGCTACAACGCCGCTAACGGGACCAAGCTCCACGTGGCCAAGAACATCGATTCCCTCATGGTTCTGCCCGAGGGCATCGACAAGCGCATCGGCATGGCCGGGGCACTCGCCCTCATGCGCGAGCGCGGCCAGGGAGGCGGCCGGGTCGTCGGAGCCGGTGACGCGACAAACGACCTGCCGTTCCTCGATGCCTGCGACATCAGCTTCGGCGTGGACGGTGGCGCCCGCCTCGCCAGCCGGGTCGACTTCTTCACCACCAACCTCATGGGTGAGGGGGTGCGCGAACTCGCGGACACCTGCCGCGGACTTCACGGCGAACTTGACCCGCTGGTCGACGCAGCCCTCAAGGACCGCTTCCACCAAGGCGACAACACGCGCGCCAGAACGTCCAAGCGGAAGCACGCCCCGATGCTCCGGGCACGGGCGGACATCATGCTGAGCCGAGTGGAGAAGCGAGCCGGAGTCGAGATCCAGGAGAAGCTGGGCCTTCAGGCGATGGCCGAACGCACCAGGAATATGGGTCTCGCCGGGTAGTTTGTCCGTCGGCTGTCCGGCGTTGCCTGCGACGATCTGCGGCGGCGAACGGATGGCACAGCGGAGGCACCATGAGCTCCAAGGGCGCGACTGCGTGGGAACTCATAGTCGCGCGCACCCGTGCCAAGTCCGCGGAGCTCAACGTCTCGTCCTCGGGGCGGAACTACGGCGCCGCCACGCGCGAGCACGCTCAGCGGCTTGCCGAGGGCCTCATCCAGCGCGGTAACACCACGGCCTGGGTTCGTGACGTCGACGGTGTTGTGATCGACGAGTTCCTGCGCGACATGCTGGGATTCACTCACCACCTCGATTTCACAGCGGGAACGGTGGATGGCCGCGAGAACGGTGTCTACATCACTTTCGGTGATCCCACCGAGGAGCCGAAGGGGTACTTCGTCGCATTCGGCCGCGAGCAGGCAGGCGAGGTCGCTTCCGAAGCGCTGCGGCGCCGACCTGATCTGGCAGCAGCGACCACCTCAGACGTCAACGAGAACACCCACCGCGGACTGGCACTGCTCGACCTGTACTACCTGGACACCGACAACAAGATTGTCCATGCCGACATGTCGCCCGACGCCCCCAGCAATGACGGCGTCGGCGGCGGCCCCCCTCCGGACCGCGGGCTTAGCTGAACTACGACTGCGGCCAGGTGACCAAGTAGCGGTCGCCCGTGTTCAACCGGCGTGTCAGGAATGAGTTCGATGCCGTGCGGAAGTCTTCCCACGTCATGCGCGGACCATCCTCGCCATTCCAATTGGTGAGGTACACATATGTGGCGTCGTAGGCATGGGCCACAACCCAGTGCATCAGCAGGCCCTTGCCGAGCGGGCTCAGATCGAGAAGGACAACGGCGGGCAGTTCGGCGTCGAGCGCACGCCGCAGGCCGGCTTCTCCCGTCACCCATCCCCCGCCGCGCAAACCCTGGTGGCGCAATGCCTTGGTAATCGCTTCTGGTGTTGTGCCGTAGAACGGCGCCGGATGGCGCTCCGCCACCGCCGGCATGCAGTTCTCGCCCGGATGGTCGGCGGCGAAACCCGTCCCCCAGTGGGTGGCCACGGTCGCGATTGCAGCAGGTCCACACGACGTCCGCGGATTGCCACCATCTGAGTTCCCGTACGCCACGATCTGAGAAACACCGTGCAC
>JBEPVH010000346.1:0-3056 GCA_041691115.1 bacterium
ACTTCACTTCGTGAATCTCGTCACGACACCTGGAGGCCCCGCCGCGGGCTCAGCAGGATCAGCCGTCACGGTCGTCCCCGCGCCCCCCATCACCAGTGGTGGAGGGGGTGCCGCCCGCGCCGCAGGCGGATTCCACTTCTCCGGAATCAATGACCTTCTCGGCATTGGCCCCGGCGTTGCCGGCCCTCTGCTGACAGCCTTTGAGTACCTGATCCCCGCCGCCGTGGCGATGGGTGCTCTGCAGAAGCTTCTGCAGCACCAGGAAGGTGGCGGCGGTTTCCTCGTCGACATCGTGCTCAAGGCAGGCGGCGCCGTCCTTATCATCGAAATGATGAAGGGCATCGCCGGCCTCTGACCGCCGCCGCGGTGTCAGTTTTGGACGCAGGTAATAGAAATGGCGTCTTCGCGCGTCTATCTATACATGGACGCATTCGCCGTTAGCAGCGGCTCCATGAAGGCTGGATCGATGCGCGCCCCCTCCCCTGCCGCTCCGCGGCCGGACAACCAGGCGTGGGGGCGCCGCCTCGGAGATCGGCCGTGGTCCGTATTCTTGGATTCTGCCTCCCCGGCCTGGGGTCTGTCTGCGGCATAGCCGGTGACATCAAGGATGTGCTCAGCGCCATCAAGGACCTGCTGACCGATCCCTTCAAGTGGCTGTTCTGCAAGATCCTGACGGGAGACAGCAGTTGCAGCAACATCAAGAACCTCATCAGTTCGCTGGTCAGCGGCCTCAGCCAGCAGACGGCGACGAACTTCCAGGCAATGTGGGCACACCTGCTGTTCACGGCGGGGATCATCGTCGCCGTCGGCGGCACCATCCGCATCGTCCGCGGGCTCTATGACGAGCGCCAGACGGCAGCCCACTTGATAGTCGATAGCATCTTCCGCTGCGGCGGTGCGCTCCTCCTGCTGGCCCCGTTCGGGCCGGGCAATCTCGATTCCATCGCCTGGCGGATCGTCTCGGGCCTCTCCACGGCGTCAATGACCATCGCCTTCGGCGACCTCGGTAACGCCTGCAAGAAGACAGGCGGCTTCGGCTGCGCCACCGGGCAAGGCCTCATCACCACGATCGGAGAGGGATTCGGCCAGAAGGGGTGGTCCATGGACACGATATTCGCCACACTGACCGGCCTCGTCGTGTCCACCATCACCGTCGGCCCCGGGATTGGCGCCATCCTCGCGCTCGTGATCCTGGCCGCGGTCTGCTACTTCGCATTCATGCTCGTGGCGCGCGCCATCATGGTCGCGTTCGTTGTCGCCACCGGTCCGCTGGCCATCGCCACCGCTGTGTTCGACACGAAGAACCGTTTCTTCCAGTGGTGGCTGGAGCTCCTCACGGGCACCCTCATGCTCCCTGTCGTGCTCGCCATCGGCATCGGGGCTACCGCAGGATTCATCGCCGACGTCAAAATCACGGGCATCGCCGGCGGGTTCGTCGACACCGCCATCGTCATCGGCGGGGCCTGGTTCACCGGCAAGATGATCAACCAGCTGGCATGGCGTCACTTCAGCCATCAGGGCATGACGGGAGCACTGACTTCCGCCATGGGAGCTGTCATGGCCATACCCAATGCGGCTGCTGACGCCAAGGCCATCGGTGGTGCCATCAAGGATGCGGGCGGCGGCAGTGTGGGCAACCGCCTGGCATCGATACCCGGCCGCAGGCTCATGGGTGCGGGCTACTCAGAAGGGCGCGGCGGCAGCCTCGGTGGCAGCGGCGGCGGCGGGACTCAGGCCGGCGCTGCGGGCAGCGGCGGGTTCTCGTCCACCGAGTCGGCTACATCGGCCGCCACCGCGGCAGCCACCGGCAACGGTCCCGGCTGGGACGGTGCGGCGGCGCTGTCGTCAGGCTCGCAGGGCGTGGTCGGTACAGGGGCCGCCTTCAACAGCTTCGGCAACAACGTCCTGGCGTCGATGTACGGCAACCCCGCCCATCAGCGTGCCGTGATGACGCTCATGGGGAGTCGTCCGGAGGTGTCGGCACAGCTCGCCGAGTCGCTGGTTCCGTCGTTCTTGCACAACGACGCGCCGGCAGCCATGTCCATCGCCAACCAGGTGATCCAGAACGCCGCGGGCGCCAGTGGCAGCGGGGCGTCAGGCGGGGCGCCCCGCGGAATGGCGGCACATTGACGGAGTGTTCTGCGCGCTAGATACCCATTGTCCGTCCGTTGTCCCTTCGTACTCGGAATGCTCGGGTCATGTCCGTCCGAATGATCCCGGGCCGTCGTTGCCGTGGCGTTGCACTAGCACGTCCGCACATGCCCGTTGAGGAGGCGTAGAGATGGCTCGCGTGCTGCTTGCCTGCCTGCCAGGCCTCGGCGCCGTCTGCGACTTCTTCAACAAGGTCAAGGACGTCCTCTCGTCGATCGTCGAACTCATCAAGAACCCCTTCAAGTGGCTCTTCTGCATGGTCTTCGCGGGCAGTGCTGACTGCAAGAACATCGACGACCTGTTCAAGCAGCTGACCACCGGTCTTGACGCCAAGATGGACAGCGTCTACAGGACGGTGTGGAATGACCTTGTCGGTACCGGCGCCATGGTGCTCGCCGTCGGCGCCACCATCCGCATCGTCAAGGGAATGTATGACGAGCGGCTCCCTGCGTCGCACCTCATCGTCGACAACATCTTCCGCGCCGGTGCAGGATTCCTCATCCTCAATCCCACCGGCGGCGACTCTGTCGCCTGGCGGATCATGTCCGGTGCCACCAACGCCTCCATGACCATCGCGTTCGGTAGCGGCGCATGTGGCGGTGGCGGCATCGGTTGCGCCAGCGGCGGCGGTCTGCTGTCGGCGCTCGGCAAGGCATTTGCGGCCGGTGGCTGGACACTGGGCGAGGTGCTCAAACAGTTGGGAGTCATGGCCATGGCAGCTGTGTTGTCAGGAACCTTCGCTCTTCTGGGCGCCGTGTTCGGCATCATCATCGTCGTCGCCGCGCTCTACTTCGCCTTCCTCATGCTGGCGCGGTCCATCATGGTCGCCTTCGTCGTCGCCACCGGACCTCTGTTCATCGCGACGGCCGTCTACGACACCAAGAACAAGTTCTTCTCGTGGTGGC
>JBEPVH010000347.1:0-3050 GCA_041691115.1 bacterium
GTGGCATGGAGCGCGTTGGCGCGCGCCGCAACTTCAACTGTCGCGCCGACCGGATTGACGCCGAGGTACAAGCGCCGGGCTGACTGGTCGTAGAAGAAGTGGCCGCCGGGGGCCGCTGCGGCCGTGGTGACCTCGGGGATCTGCGCACCGTTGACGTAGATCATCTGCGGGTCACCGGCAGCGGGGTTTGAAGGATCGCGTGCCATGTCAATGTGCGTGCAGGGCCCGCGATTGTCAGTTCCCTGGCTGAGATACGGATGGGAGTAGTAAAGGCCGCCGCAGAACGACGGTGTGTTCCATGCGTCGAGCGTCCATACACCGGAACTCGCCGCCTTCCAGCCACCGACAACATCGGTGCCGTCGAGCCACACCTGCTCATGCGGGTAGCTCTGAATCGTCAGCGACTTGGATGTTGTGACATTGCCATCTCGGTAGGTCCCGGCACGGAACACGACTGTCCCCCCCGAGGGTGCCGCGGCGATTGCGCGGGTTAGCGTGCGCACCGGAGCTCCCGACGTGCCCGGGTTGCCGTCATTCCCCCCGGGGGAAACGAAGATGGCGTTAGCCGGATACGTGTAGGCGGTGTCGAGGGTCTCGGCGGCCGATCCCGGGACTGCGGGAAGCGTGACTGCACTGAGATCCGAGTTCACGACAGGCGTCTGGCGAGCAACGGTGGCCACCGTCACGGCAGCGACTGTTGCTGTCAGGGCAATGGCAACAATGCCTCTGCGAATACGGTGCGCGCGCTGCCGCCGGCTCCGTCCTTCCGTCGTCGCCGGCATGTGTGTACGACTCATCGCCACTCCTCGCCGGTCTGTGATATCCCGAAGCCGATTTAGTTCCTCGGGAAAGGACATCGGACGGACGTTGCGTCAGACCTCGACGGGCGCCGGACGGCGTCGGCCGCGTTCCGCGTTCGGGTTGCGGCCGTATTCGAAGACGTCGGCGTAGCGCGGTATGGCCAGGAACGCGAGTGCACAACCCACCAGGGGAACAAGCGCGCTGACGTTAAACGCTACGACGACGCCACTCTCCAGCAGGAGTCCTGCAGCGATCGCACCACTGAGGCTGCCAACGTTGTTGAGCCCTTCCGAGACCGACACGACACGGCCCACCCAGTCCGGATGAGTGCGGCGCAGGCGGATCGAGAAGAGCGCGACGTCAAACGGACCGGTGGCCAACCCGATCATCACCATCGCGATCATGACCGCGGCCAGGCTATGGGTTGCGCCTGCGAGGACCAACCCACCGGAGATGGTCAGGCACCCAAAGGCCATCAGCCAGCGCTCTCTGCCGTTGCGACTTATGCGACCGGCAACGATGCTCGAGACGACGCCCGCGACGCCACTCACCGACCAGAGATAGCCGACCCATTGATCCGGCAGTCCGAGGCGCTCGCTGACAAGCACGCTGACGGCAACGGTGAAGAAGCCGTACGCGAAGTTGAACACCCACGTCACCAGGACGAGCCCCCGCAGGGTGGGGTTGCGGACTGTGTAGCTGAGGGCGCTCCACGACGAGGCCAGCAGAGACTGGGGTGTCCCGCCGGGACGGATCTTGGGCAGACGCGCGGTAGCAAACGCGGCCGCCCCGTACATGGCGGCCATGACCAGTACAGGTCCGCTTCCACCGACCAGGGCAAGTGCAATCGTCCCGACGACTGGCCCGATGAGCACCGACATCACGAATGTGGCGGTGTCGACGCCATTTGCCCGGTCCCACAGACGGTGATCGACAAGGACCGGGATCAACGTTTTCAGTCCGAACTGCGAGAAATGAACCCCGACGCTGGCGCTGGTCACCAGTGCATAGAAGACGGGAAGGGCGAGTAACCCCAGGCCCCCAAGTACGCCCATGATCCCGAATGACACGGCGGCAAGAAGGGAGTAGATGACCACCATTCGCTTGCGGCCGTAGCGGTCCAGAGCCGCCCCGGCCAGCGGTGCCAGAAACACCGGTGGCGCCTCGTAGCAGAAGGCGGCGATCCCCACGGCTGAGAGCCCGAAGTGATCGATGGTGAAACCCGCAAGAACGATGACATCCCAGAGCGAGTCGGCGGAACGGAGCAAGAGCAGGTTGGCCGCCAGTGGCTTGAACCCGGCCACCGCCATGAGCCGCGCATAGGTGAGGCGCAAGGGCACAGTTGGCCGCCACTGTCCGCCCGACCTGCGCTCGGCGACGTACTCCGGCTTGAGATTCATGCGCTCAGGTGCCGCCGTCGCAGACCGCACCTAGCTGGTCGGCGGCGCCGCACGCCGCCTCACCCTGGATGTCCCAGAGGTCGCCGAACGGGGCCAGCTTGGCCACGGCGCCGGGGTTGATGGCGGTCACCGCTGACGTCGCGTTGACCACCGACGTCTGCCCACCGGGCAGCGTGACGGTGATGCCGGAACACTGCGGGTACGTCGCAAGAACCGCGGTGACCTTAGTCGTCAGCGTGTTCCATCCCTGGGTACGGATGTACTCGGTGGCGATGGGGTCGAGGTGCACCACGCGCAACTGCACCGGGAGATTGCATGCCGGAACATCCGTCACCCGAGCGCCCGGGGTTGTGCTGAGGAGGGTCACCAGTGCATCGGGATGGTCCGCCGGATCCAATTCCTGGAGCGCCGAGATCATGTTGTTGCGCGCCGCCCACGTGTAGAAGGCCTGGAAGCGGTAGAACGCCGTGGCAGCGGCGACGGCTTCGTCCTGGGACACGCCCTGCCCTGCGGACACGGAGTGGGGCATCGCCATGAGGTTCATAAGGTCGGCACCAGGGACGGTGCTGGGCGCCAGGGTTGTCCATTCAGCCTTGCACGCCGCTGCCGACGCGGCCGCCGTCTCCACGGCCACTTGGGCGCACGCCTCGCCGGGCGAGTAGGTCGCCGGGGCGAAGGCATAGTTCTGATCGCCGGAGCCGGTGCGGGCCACGGCACCGCCGGGAGCAGGCACGGGCAGGGGCGATGCCGGCGGCGGTGTCGACGGCAGCGCCTGGGCCTGGCCCGGGGGTGCTGTCGCTGCGATGGGCGTGCCGGAGGTGCGCGAGCCGCCGCCACACGCCGTGAGCG
>JBEPVH010000348.1:0-3034 GCA_041691115.1 bacterium
CGGAGCTCGGCGGGCGGCACCACGGCGTCGACGATGAGTTCTGAGGCCAGCCGGTAGATGTCGATGTCCTCGCGGTACTCCGCCTGGAGCCCGCTCACATAGGCCTCGCGCTCGGCCTCGGGCAGTTCCTGGATCTTGTTGTAGTAGACGGCGTTGATGGCGGCCTCCGGACCCATGACAGCGATGTGGGCCGAGGGCAGCGCCAGCGTGCAGTCGGGGTCAAACGCGGGACCACACATGGCGTAGAGCCCGGCGCCGTAGGCCTTGCGCAGAACCACACAGATCTTGGGAACGGTGGCCGACGACAGTGCCGCGATCATCTTGGCGCCGTGGCGAATGATGCCGTCACGTTCAACGGCTGTCCCGATCATGAAACCGGGAACGTCGGCGAGCCAGATGAGCGGAATGTTGAAGGCATCGCAACACGTCACGAAGCGCGCCGACTTGTCGGCGGAATCAACGAAGAGGACACCGCCCTTGAATCGCGGCTGCGATGCCACGATTCCGACAGTGCGACCTTCGATGCGGGCCAAGCCCGTCACCAGTTCGCGCGCGAAGAGGCGCTTGATTTCGAAGAATGAGCCGTCGTCGACAAGCGCGTTGATGACCGACATGACGTCGTAGCCGCGTGACGCCTCTTCAGGAATCACGGTGTCGATTGCCTGGGCTGTCGCCGTCACGGGCAACGGATCGGCCGACGGTGCCGCATCCTGCCAACTGGCGGGCATGTACGAAAGGTAGCGGCGGGCGGATTCGATGGCCTCGGTCTCGTCCTTGACGAGAACGTCGCCGCATCCACTGACGGAGCAGTGCATGCGCGCTCCGCCCATCTCCTCGAGCGTCACCTTCTCACCGACGACGACTTCAGCCATGCGCGGTGAGCCGAGATACATCGAGGCATTGCCCTCGACCATGATCACGATGTCGCAGAACGACGGGATGTAGGCGCCACCCGCTGCCGAGTGGCCGAAGAGAACGCAGACCTGCGGCACCTGTCCCGAGAGGCGCACCTGGTTGTGAAAGATGCGCCCCGCATGGCGGCGACCGGGGAACATCGCCACCTGATCGGTAATGCGCGCACCGGCGGAGTCCACGAGGTAGACGATGGGGATCTGCAGGCGCTCGGCGGCCTCCTGGATGCGCACGATCTTTTCGACAGTGCGCGCGCCCCACGAACCCGCTTTGACGGTGGAGTCGTTGGCCATGACGGCAACGGGCTTGCCGTGCAACGTGCCCAGCCCCGTGACCACGCCGTCGGCAGGCAGGTCCCCTGCCATCGCGTTGGCGAGCAGGCCGTCCTCGACAAATGCAGTGCCGGAGTCGAGAAGCATCTCGATGCGGACCCGCACCTCGAACTTCCCGGCGGCGGCGAGCTTGGCCTTGGCAGCGTCAGAACCGCCATGGCGCGCACGTTCCAGATGCGCCGTGACGCCTTCCTGCTCCCCCACCTCGGTCACGGCGTCCCCCTCAGCTCAGTTGGGCTCGGGCCACAGCCCGGCGCGGTAGAGCTTACCGGGGAGGTCGCGGCCGAGATCTTCGGCGAGCCGCGAGGCAACGCGGAGGTAGGCGGCGAGATCCACTCCGGTGGTGGCACCGAGCGCGTCCAGTGCCGCCAGAGCATCCTCGGAGCAGACGTTACCGGTGGACCGCGGCGCGAACGGGCAGCCACCCAAGCCTCCTGCCGATCCATCGAACCTGTCGATGCCCGCTTCGTACGCCGCCACCACGTTGGCGACGCCGAGACCGCGGGTGTCGTGCACGTGGATGGAAAGCCTGTCCGACGGCACAACGGCGCTCGCCGCAGCGCACAACTGACGCACCTGGTTGGGCGAGGCCACACCGATGGTGTCGGCAAGACCGATCTCGGCGACGCCGGCGGCTGCGAGAGCGCCCACCAATTCGGTGACGACGCCGGGAGCAACGGGCCCTTCAAAAGGACAACCGAACGCCACCGATATCGCGACGTCGACGGTGCAGGCGTCGCCCGCGGCAGCGACGATGGCTTCGATGTCGCGCAGGGAGTCGGCGACGGATCGATTGACGTTCCGCTGGTTGAAGGAATCGGTGGCGCCGATCGTGACCAGCACGTTGCCTGACCCGGCAGCGAGCGCCATCTCGAGGCCGCGGCTGTTGGGAATCAGAACGCGAATGCGGTCACGTCGCTCGTCGGCGCTGAAAGCAGCCAGCACATCGGCGGCGTCGGCGAGCTGCGGCACCCACTTGGGGGAGACGAACGATGTCGCCTCGACGCGCGCCACACCGGTATCGAGAAGTCCGCGCACCAGACGAACCTTGACGTCGGTGGCCACGGTGTCGGAAATGTTCTGCAGGCCGTCACGCGGGGCAACGTCAGTCCAGACGACGCGCCTGTCCGAAGCCGCCGACGTCACGCGGCGCCGTCGCGGGGCTCACCGGGCGCCGGCTCGGCGGGGCAGTACATGGGAATGAGCACGCCGTTGAAGGGCGGGAACATGAGCACGGCGACGGCGATCCAGAAACCCGACCGCGCCCGCACGGCGAGAACGATGGAGTTGAACCAGCACACGATTACCGCCACCGAGGCAACAGCCATGGCCGCAGCGGTGACGGCGGCGTAGGTGCCCGACGCCGGCAGATGCCCGTTGTCGGCGGCAAGATCGATGACGACAGCGGCGACCACCACGGTGATCGCCCAGCCCATCGTGCTGCGCCGGGTGACGAACCGTGTCGTCATCGAGGGGGCGGAGGGGGCGGCGATGGCGGTACCTCTCGGAATTGCCCGGAATTCAGGCGGAGCGCCCGGTCACCGTAGCAAAAGAGCCACCGCCGCGCCGCTCGCCCGGGTGCCGTGACGCGCAAGCCTAGAATCCGGGGGTGCCACGGTTCTCACTCCGCCGCTACGTCGCCGAGACTTTCGACGGCGCCGATCTGGCGTCCTTCCGTCTGTGCGGCATGGACGAGGTGGGCAGGGGTGCGTTCGCCGGGCCGCTCGTCGCCGCCGCAGTCATCCTGCCGCCGCGGTTCCGGCACCCCCTTCTGCGCGACAGCAAGGAAC
>JBEPVH010000349.1:0-3033 GCA_041691115.1 bacterium
GACAGCCGTGAATGACGGTGTCTTCTCCGAATGGAAGGGGCACAGCGCCTTCATGCCACGGCCGGATCGGATGAGGTGCACGTAGCCGCCGATCACATCGGCGATGTCTAAGCGTGCCTTGATCTCGGCGACCGCGTCGGCGGCCATGGGCGACGCTGCCTACCGGCGGAAGAGCCAGCCGCGCTTCTTGGCAGCGGCCTGCGCCTGCAACTGGATCTGCGCCTGCTGAGCGGCACGGCGTGACTTGTCGAGCTCGGCCTCGGCGTCAGAGAGCGCACGCTCACGTGAGGCCAGCTGACGCTCTTTCTCCGACTGCACGGCTGCGTGCTCGGCACGTGCGGTGCGCAGTTCCATCTGCAACTCGCGAACCATGGTCTGGCGCGACAGTAGTTCGGTCTCGAAGCGCTGGCGCTGCTCGGCGTAGATGCGCTGCTCCAGCGTGCGCTCCCAGCGGTCGAGAAGACCGGCGACCAACTCACGCGGATCAATCTGCATGCCCGAGATATCGGCAAGAGGTCCAGTGTCGAGGTTCGCGAGCGACTGACGCTCGCGTGTGGGTGGAGGCACCAACTGCTCGAGTTCAATGGTCTCCTCGACCACGTCACCGAGGTTGATCGACGACGCGTCGTCGAACGTCACAGACGAATGCACAGCGGTGGCGGCCGTGAAGTATTCCTCGCGGTTCTCCACGATGTCCGCGTTGTCGATCATGAACGGCGGTGTTCCCACCACTTCGACGACTCCGTCGAGCGATGCATCGTCAACGATGTCGGCGGCATCCGGCGCCAATCCGAGGTCGGCAAGGCGGAGCTCGAATGTCTCAACGCCATCGACCTCGACACGGCGCGAGGGGATGTCACCTGCCTGCACGCGGCGCATCACCAGGTCGTACGGAAGACCCAGGCGAAGGGCCACGTCCTCAACCGTGAGGTACTTCTCACCATTGGCCGAGGTGTCAGGGTATGCGCTGTAGATCTGCGTCGTCATTCACTCACAACTCGATTTGTCGCCCAGATGGCGCCCCTGGCGCTCCCCCAAGCGTATGGACAACGGTCGGTAATGGTAGCCGTTCCACCGCGGACACCCGGCGGACAATCAGCCCGAAAGACCCGGAGCCTCCACGTCGCTGACCCGGTGAAGACTACCCTTCTCGACGTCATAGACGTAGCCGCGGATGTTGTCCCGCGCCGACAGCATCTTGCTGCGGCGGAGCAGGCCGACGTTGCGGCGAACCGATTCCTCGAGGTCACCGAACGACCCGAACTTGAACGTCGGCTCAGCACCGGTGTCGGCGCGAATCTCAGCGGCAAGCTTCTTCTCGTCGAGGTTGTGAAGACCGCAATCGGTGTGCTGGATGACGATGACGTCGGTTGTTCCCAGGCGGCGCTGTGAGAGCGCCAGGGAGCGGACCACGTCGTCAGTGACGATGCCACCGGCGTTGCGAATGATGTGCGCATCGCCGAGATTGATTCCGACGGCCTCGAAAAGATCGAGGCGGGCGTCCATGCAGGTGACAATCGCGAGGTGACGCTTCGGCGCCGCCTTGTTCTGGCCGGTCACGTGGTCGAACTCGATGAGTTCGTGTTCCGGGTTGTGTTCGGATGTCACTGCGGCCATGTCACTTCCCCCTCACGGTGCCTCCCGCGGTAGGGAGCCCTAGAGAATCCTCTCTGCGGCGGCCTTTGTCAAGGGTTTGGGCCACCCAGATTGGATATTGCTAGTTTCCGATGACCTCGATCACATAGCGCGAGTTATCGGTCATGAGGATGACCGTGCCCGTCGCCCGCTCGGTGATGACGGCCCGGACCGGCGAGGTCGCGAAGACCTCGGGAGCGTCCTCGTGTTCGACGACGGTGCGTTTGACGGAATATGGCACCCCCGGCGACGGGGGTGCCATCTCATCGCCTTCAACGACGTGACCGTCGTCGAGCATCTCGGGCCTGCCGCTGCGGGTCCCGACCTTGCGCACCTTGACGTGATCAGCCACTAGCGGTCGCGCTCACGCGACGCCAGACGGGCATGGGCGGCCGCGAGGCGTGCAACGGGCACGCGATACGGCGAGCAGGAGACGTAGTCGAGGCCCAGCTGCTCGCAGAACTCGATGGAGTTGGGATCTCCGCCGTGCTCGCCACAGATGCCCACCTTGAGCTTGGGCCGCGCCTTGCGCCCCTCGGTGACTGCCATACGCATGAGCTGACCCACGCCATCGCGGTCGATGGATTCGAAGGGATTCTCGGGCAGCACCTTCTCGTCAACGTAGCGCAGCAGGAACTTGCCCTCGGCGTCGTCGCGGCTGTAGCCGAACGTCGTCTGCGTCAGGTCGTTGGTACCGAACGAGAAGAACTCGGCGTCCACAGCGATCTCCCCTGCCGTCAGAGCGGCGCGGGGGATTTCGATCATGGTGCCAACCGAGTAGTTGACCTTGATCTTGTTCTCGGCGAGAACCGCGTCGGCAGTCGACACGATGATGTCGCGGGTGCGGCGGAATTCCTCGGCTGTACCGATGAGCGGGACCATGATCTCGGGCCGCACGTCGACCTTCTCGCGCTTGAGCTTGACGGCCGCCTCGATGATGGCCCTGGCCTGCATCTCGATGATCTCGGGGAACATGAGACCGAGCCGGCAGCCGCGCAGTCCCAGCATGGGGTTCTGCTCGTGGAGGTCGCGAACCGCCGCCAGCATCTCCGCCTTGTCGGCCCACTCGGCCTCCGGCGTCCCCAGCGTCTTGGCCTCGGTGACCTGAACCAGGAGTTCTTCCAACGACGGCAGGAACTCGTGCAGCGGCGGATCGATCAGGCGGATGACGACGGGAAGTCCCTTCATCGCCTTGAGGATTCCGTAGAAGTCGTCACGCTGTACCGGCAGCAGCTTGTCGAGCTGCTTGCGGCGCTCACGCTCGGTGCTGGCAAGGATCATTGCCTGCACCACGGGCAGACGGTCCTGCTCCATGAACATGTGCTCGGTGCGGCAGAGGCCGATGCCCTGGGCACCGAACTCGCGCGCCAATTCGGCGTCACGCGGGTAGTCGCCGTT
>JBEPVH010000350.1:0-3022 GCA_041691115.1 bacterium
CGTGGGCCACCGGGGCTCGCCCCGGGATCATCCCGAGAACTCGCAGGAATCCTTCGATGCCGCCATCGACGGCGGCGCCGACATGGTCGAACTCGATGTCCGGCGGACGTCCGATGGCGTCCTTGTCGTTTTCCACGACGCCACCCTGCGCCGCTACTCCTCGCTGCGCCGCGTGCCGGTCGAAAGCCTCACCTACGACGAGATCTGCGAGATCACCACGGCCCGGTCGCCCATCAAACGCCACGGCCGCCTCATCTCGGGAGCGCCGCCGCGGTTCGAGGATGTCGTCGCCGCGGTGGCGGGGCGGACCCGCCTCGACGTCGAGATCAAGGCACCGGGCTACGAGGCCGACGTGGTGGAGATCCTGCGGCGGCACATGCCGCGGCGCAGCTACGTGATCACCTCTTTCAAGGAGGAGGTCATCGCGACTGTCAAGAAACTGGCCCCGGAGATCCCTGTCGGACTACTGCTCGGAAGTCGCAGCCGCAGTTCAGGATCGATCGGCGTCATGCCCTTCGGCCGCGCCGAGAGGTGCGGCGCCGACTTCCTGGTGCCCCACCACATCCTCGTCGACGCCTCCCTCTTGGCCCGGGCCGAGAAGCGGGGTATGCCGGTCATGGTCTACACCGTCAACAGGCGGCGCCGCCTCGAGACGCTGCTCCGCGACGGTCGCATCGCCGGGATCATCACGGACGTGCCCGCCCAGGCTGTCAGCCTCCGAAACGAGCTCTCCTGAGGGCTCCGGCGCAGCCGGTGTAACCGGCAAGGCAAAGTTCAGGGTCGAATGCAGCTCGGACCACGCGTAGCGCCCCCAGAGGCGCCGATCACGCCAGGCGTAACGCTTACGCCTGTATGGCCGTTTCCCCTTCAGAGACGCCGGGAGACCGCCAAATGACCCTCCCCCGCGCGTACGAGGACCAGCTCATTGAACGGGCCAAGGGTGACCCCGAGGCCTTCGGAGAACTCTACGACCACTATGTTGGCCAGATCCACAGGTTCGTCTATTCCCGCGTTCGGGATGCCGACTTCGCCGAGGACATCACCTCGGAGGTCTTTCTCAAGGCCCTCCGCGCCATTGGCCGCTACAAACCGTCAGGTCACCCCTTCTCGGCCTGGCTCTACCAAATCGCCATCAATGCAATCACTGATCACTACCGCAGCCGCAAACCGGCCTCCGACATCGACGAGGCGATCGGCGTTGCCGACCCCGCCACTCTGCCCGACGAACGTGTCGTGCAGTCGATCGAGGCACAGCGGGTCTGGGCTGCCATCGATACGCTCCCCGAGGCACAACGGACAGCCATGACGCTCAAGCTCGGCAACGACCTCAAGCTGGCCCAGATCGGCGTGATCATGGGTAAGAGCGAGGGCGCTATCAAACTGCTGATCCACCGTGGCATGACAACGGTGAGGGCACGCCTCGAGATCACCGCTACGGATGAGACCGGCGCGGAGGCTGCAGGATGAGCCGCCCTCTGCCGCCCACCGGCACCGGTGACGAGGAGCTCGACGCCCTCTTCGCGGCCGAGCCCGATCTCGCCGACACGGCGCGCCTGCTGCGCAGCGCAGCTCCCGAGGAAGAGATGGACCATGTCTTCACGATGCAGCTGCGCAAGCAGCTCATGCGCGAAGCAGAGACAGTGCTGCAGCCGCGCCGTCAGAGCTGGCTGCGACGCCAGCTCGGCACGCTGCCCGCACTGCTCGCAGGCAGCGGTGGCGTTGCCCTCGTCGCCGCCACGCTGTTCCTGGTGTTGCAGCCCACGGCTCCCGGTCAAGTTCGGGCGCCGCACGGCACGCCGCAGACACAGGACCAGGCAATCACCGTTGCCTTCGACCAGCCGATGAACCATGACGCCGTTGTCGCCGGTCTGCACATTCAGCCGGCGACGTCCTACACCACGTCGTGGAGCGGCAACACGCTGACCATCAAGCCGGTGCATCAGCTGACAGCCAATACCGCGTACACGGTCACCATCGACCGCACGGCAGTGGTGTCGGAATCGGGGATGGCCGCGACGGAGCCCGTGCAGTTCGTCTTCGGCACGCCGCCGACGCCGACACCGAATCCGTCGCCATCGCCGTCCCAGGCACCACAACTGACGCCATCGTTGCTGGCACAGCTGCCGGGTGCCCACCTCCTCGGGTTCACCGCCGACGGTCAGGCGATCGTCAGCGCCGACAGCGGCACGTTCGTGGTGCATGCCGGAGCAACTCCGCAGCGCGTCGGCGACACGGCAACCGCGGCAGCAGCCTCGATCGATGGCACGTCGCTGGCTCTGGCGACAGCGAATTCCAAGGGCGGTAGCAGCATCTTCATCAGCGGCGCCGACGCCAAGGTGACATCGCTCGGCGATACCGACAAGCCCGTTGTCGCACTCACATGGACATCGGCAACATCGCTCACCGTCGTGACCACCCAGACAGTTACCGACACGCACCTTGACGGCAGCCGCCATGAGATGGCCCCCGCCGCCGACGGCGAACACTTCACGGGTTCATCGGCATCGGCGCGATTCGTCGTCGCCCTGTCGGCCAACGGCGCACGTGTCATCGACCTCTCGGACGGCAGCGCCACGACGCTGGAAAGCGCCACCTCGGTGGTGTGGAGTGCCGACGGCGCCGCCTTCTCCTGGGTGCGTAGCGGTGATCCGCGTACCCTCTGCGTGGCAGTCACCAACGACCTGGCAAATCCTTCCCACATCCAGGTACCCGCCTCTCTCGGCGACATCGCGTCGCTGGCGCTGAACGGCGACGGAACGCAGGTGCTGGTGATCGACGGCAGCGGTGCCTCCGCTCTTCTCAACACCCGCGACGGCAGCATCATCGCCACCGTGCACGGGACGCAGACGACTGCACTCTTCGTCCCCGCCAGCAACGACGTCATCCTCGTCGACGCTGCCGGCGATGTGGCCTCGGTCACAGTGCCGGCATCGACGTCGGTGGCGACAGCGACGCCGCCCGCAGCGACCCATGCCGTTGACGCCTTCCTGGCATCACAGGTTGCCGGCACGAAGCCCGACGG